>NZ_JAMBOC010000006.1 GCF_023715405.1 Solibacillus isronensis | reverse complement strand
GCCGTGAAAGGGCGGTGTCTTAACCACTTGACCAACGGGCCAATATTGGCTCCGAAGGCAGGACTCGAACCTGCGACCTGCCGGTTAACAGCCGGATGCTCTACCAACTGAGCTACTTCGGAATAATTACTTCGTTGCGACATCATCTTGTCGACTTTTACTATTATAGAGAGCGATTTCCGTTTCGTCAACACTTTTCTTTTAAAAAAATAAAGAAAAAATCTCTTCCTATATATAGGGTAAAAAATTCGTTTTCTTAAAAAACAACATAAATACTGTATACCATTATTCACTTATTTTTAAACATCATTTCTAAAAATATTTTTCACTGTGGAGAAATTTAATTTTCCCTTTGCACATGCTGCAGCAATATTTTTTTACATCCATTTTTCTTTTTCTTTTATATATTTGTCCGCAATTCGTACAGCTATATATATGTATTGTCTTTTGCTTCGGCTTTTCTTTTGGCTGTTCCATTGTAGAACAAAAACGTGGCGCGCCTACTTTTTTCAATAGATTCCGAAAATCCGCATCACCATGCCTATAACCCATCCCTAAAATATGTAGATGATAATGGCAAAGTTCATGTAAAATAATACCCTTTAACTCCTCTATACCGAAATGATCATATAGTTTTTTATTAAGTTCGATATTGTGGCTATTTAACATATACCGACCGCCCGTCGTTTTCAAGCGACTATTAAAATAAGCCTTATGAATAAACGGTCGATTAAAAAAGTCGTTTGATAACTGTTCAACTAATTTTTGTGCCTGTTCGTCCGTCATATGCCAACCCCCTTAAATTAATAAAAAGCGCATATACAGCTATGCGCTTTTTATTATAATTGAAAATCTTGCTCTTTACACGCTAAGTTGATTTTCAGGAGTTAACATCGTTAAAGAAATACGACCTTTATTCGCTTCTACTTTTTCTACCCAAACCGTCACGATATCCCCTAAGGAAACAACATCTAATGGATGTTTAACTCGACCTTTTTGCAATTTGGAAATATGGACAAGTCCATCCTGCTTTACTCCGATATCGACAAATGCCCCAAAATCAACGACATTTCGAACTGTCCCTTGCAGTTCCATTCCAACTTGCAAGTCATCCATTTGAAGTACATCTGTTTTCAATAACGGTTGTGGGAAAGCAGCACGAGGGTCACGGGTAGGTTTCATTAATGTATCGACAATGTCTTTCAACGTAACTTCCCCTACTTCTAATGACTCACCTAGTGTTGCTAAATTTAACTTGCTAATCGCTTCTTCGGCTTTTGCCGTTCCGACATCCTTTTTCGTTAACCCTGCTGCCTCCAATACTGCTTCGGCTAATTTATAGCTTTCCGGATGGATTCCTGTAGCATCTAACCGATTTTTGGCATCTGCAATACGCAAGAAACCGACAGCCTGCTCGTAAGTTTTAGCACCTAATCGCGGGATTTTTTTCAGTTGTGCCCGTGATGTAAATTGGCCGTTTTCACTACGCATCGACACAATATTTTCCGCAACCGTTTTTGAAAGTCCAGATACATATTGTAAAAGGGAGGCCGAAGCTGTATTTACATCTACCCCAACTTGGTTTACCGCTGTTTCTACAATAAACGTTAGTGATTCCGCGAGTTGTTTTTGTGAAACATCATGCTGATATTGCCCTACTCCGACTGCTTTCGGATCAATTTTCACTAGCTCGGATAACGGGTCTTGTATACGACGGGCAATTGATACAGCACTTCGTTGTTCTACCTGTAAATCCGGAAACTCCGCTCGCGCAACTTCTGAAGCAGAATATACGGAGGCCCCTGCCTCGTTGACAATTACATATGCAATGTTTCCGTCTACTTCTTTCAGCAGTTCCGCAATAAACTGCTCTGTTTCACGGGAGGCTGTCCCGTTTCCAATCGCAATAATACTAATCGGATATTTCTTTAATAATGCCTTCACAGTTGCTTTTGCTTTTGACGGATCCGACGTAGTGTGGGGATATATAACGCCAACTTCAATCATCTTGCCCATTTCATCGACTACCGCTAATTTGCATCCTGTTCTATATGCAGGGTCAACACCAAGAACCATTTTACCGCGCATTGGCGGCTGTAATAATAAGTTCCGTAGATTTTCCGAGAAAATATGAATCGCTTGTGTTTCTGCTTTTGATGAGAGTTCTGCTCGAAGCTCATTTTCAATAGACGGTTTAATTAACCGTTTATAGCTATCCGCAACTGCCATTTTCACTTCATTTACAGAAGGGCCAACAAAATTTCTTGGAATAAAATAATTTTCCATTAATGTTGTCGCTTTATCGATTGGAACTTCAATTGCTGCACGTATCACTTCTTCTTTTTCACCGCGGTTTACCGCCAGTATTCTGTGGGGTGCAATTCGATGAACGGGTTCTTCATATGAATAATACATTTCAAATACTTGTTTTTCATCTTTTTCCGCATTTTTTACCGTTGTTACAAGCTTCCCTTCACGCCAAGATAAGGTACGCAGCTTTTCACGAATTGCAGCATCATCGGCAAATCGCTCCGCTAAAATATCTCGTGCGCCAGCCAATGCATCTTCTATTCCAGTAACACCTTGTTCTTCGTTTATATAAGGCGACGCCATTTCTTCCAACGTACGCTTTTTAAGCTTTAACAGTTCTTCAGCTAACGGTTCCAAACCCCGTTCTTTGGCAATCGTTGCTTTTGTACGGCGCTTTTGTTTAAATGGTCGGTACAAGTCTTCTATGCGTTGAAGAACCGTTGATGCTTGGATAGCTGTTTGTAGTTCTTCCGTTAATTTACCTTGCTCATCGATTAAACGCAGCACTTCTTCCTTTCGTGTTTCGAGTTGTTGTATGTAATGGTAGCGGTCTTCCACTGCCTTTATTTGTACTTCATCAAGTGAACCTGTCATTTCTTTTCGGTAACGTGCGATAAAAGGTACTGTGTTACCTTCTTCCAGTAGTCCAATAACCGCTTGAGCTTGCTTTGGTTCCACTTTCGCGTCTTTCGCGATTATTTGTAACATTTTTTGTTGATCCATCATGCCACTCCTTTAAATTTCGAACTTTCTTTTAGTGTACCATTCCATTTGTATTGTTTCCCAAAAAAGCTTCGAATTTATGCATGAAAAAAGAGCCTACTAATTTATGCTAGTAGACTCTTAAACTTTATAATGAGACACCGCCACTTGCTGTAATGGCGTCTTGTAATTTTTTAATTGCTTTACGTTGAATTCGCGAAACGTGCATTTGGGATATACCGAGTCTTTCTCCGGCTTCCTTTTGACTAAGCTGTTCCAAATAAGTTAATTGGATAATCTGTCGCTCACGTTCATTTAATACATTCATCGCATCTGCTACAATCATGCGGCGGTTTGTTACTTCATAGCCTGTGTCTTCTCGACCGACTACATCAAATAACGTTACCGTACTGCCATCAGAATCCGATTCGATCGAATGGTCCATCGACAATGCCTGATAGCTTCGACCCATCTCCATCGCTTCCAGTACGTCCTCATCCTGTACTTCTAAATATGTTGCAATTTCGGTAATGGATGGGGAACGTTGTAGCGATGTCGTTAATGCTTCGACAGCCGCCTTGATTCTAGGTCCTAATTCTTTAATACGTCTTGGAACATGCACGTCCCAAGTTTTATCACGTAAAAAGCGTTTTATTTCTCCGACGATTGTCGGAACAGCAAACGCCTCAAAGCTTCTGCCAAAAGAAGGGTCAAATCGTCGGATCGCACCTAATAAGCCAAGCATCCCTACTTGTACAATATCATCATAATAAGATTTACCATGTGAATATTTGCGTGCAATCGACTCGACTAATTGCTGGTAATGGAGCACAAGATTTGTTTGTGAATCTTCACAGCCGCTCGCCTGATATTCTGCAATCCAATTTAGCACTTCTTCTTTTGATGTATTCTTAGGTAGTGATTCTTTCGACATTCCCTTTCACCTGCTCTCTCGAGACATACTTTGTCATGAAAACAGTGACGCCACCTTCGTTATTTAATTTCACTTCATCCATTAAAGTCTCCATTAAATAAATCCCTAATCCACCTTCACGTAATAATGCTACGTTTTCATTTTCATGATATGGACCAACTTTTGATTTGATCTCTTCAAAGTTAAAGCTTACACCGTAATCTGCGACCATTATTTCAATCTTGTCTTCAAATAATGCACAACCGATTACAACTTCGCCTTCCTCGTTTGCTTTATAAGCATGGTGAACAACATTTGTCACCGCTTCACTTGTAGCTATTTTTAAGTCTTCAATTTCATCATAAGTAAACCCAACTCGCATCGCTAATCCTGAAATTGTTAGCCGTATAACACTTACATATTGCGATTTGGCAGGCACTCGAATTTCAATATAGTCAAATGCTCTCATCATTTCAACTCCAATTCCTCATCAATCTCAATACTCATTAATTCACTTAATCCTGTAATTTCAAACAATCTTACTAAACGATTTGATAAATTCACTAATTTTAATGATGCATTTTCCTTCGTAACTTTTTTATAAAATGCTACAAATATTCCTAAACCCGTACTGTCCATATAATTTACTTTTGATAAATCCAATTCGATTTCTCGGCCTTCTACAATTTGAACAGTCTCTAGCTCTTCACGTAAAATCGGGGCTGTGTACGTATCGATTTCACCCTCGATATAACCTTTTAATACGTTTCCATCTTCTCTAAATTGAACATTAACATTCATTATTAGACACCTCCATTATAAGCCTAATTACTTTTCCCGAATCCGCGGGAGCTCAAACATAAATTTTTTTATTTTTTAAAAATAACAACCGTAAAATCATCTTCTAATTCAAAATCAGACATGTTTTTCAAATAGGCGTACATTTCCTCACACATTTCCTGCGCCGAAAGATGGCTACAACTTAATGCCAAATTCTTAATCACATCCCGAGGATCCAACTCTCCTTGCTTACGAAAATCCGTTACACCATCTGTAATCATAATGATAAAATCACTTTCTTCCAAACAGATGTCGTACTGCGGGTATGTCACTTCAGGCATAACACCTAATAGTAAACCTTTCGATTCCAAATCAAAGAAAGTTTTTTTACGAGCATTATAATATATAGCAGGCTCATGCCCAGCCGACCCATATGTAAATTTGCTTTCTTCAATATTGTATGTCCCGTAAAACATCGAGACAAACATACTATCATCAACACTTTTTTCGATAATACGATTTAACACTTCTAAAATGTAAGATGGATCTTTCGTTGCGTACTCAAGTGTATCAAGCCCATATTTGACCATAGACATACAAAGGGCTGCTGGCACACCTTTTCCAACAACATCTGTCACAGCTACACTGACAACTGAATCATTGTTGTTTAAAAAGTGAACATAATCACCATTCATTTTGCGGATTGGTACAGATAGCATCCCAATATCAATCTGATCAAGCCTAGGTACTGTTGTTCTGAGAATCATATTCTGGATCTTTGTAGCGACATTCATCTCCATACGCAGTTCTTCTTGCTGTTCCAGTAAACTTTGATGCTCCTTTAAAGTTAAACCAAAGTGTACCATAATCTCAATTAAAAAATCATAGCTATGCGAAATATCTTCTGGTAGATCTGGATAAATTTGCTCTATCGCATACTTGTGGATATTGATGACTTCTTCTGGAGCTACTTTTTTTTGAATTAACTGTCGAATAAAGTTTTGTCCTATATATAAATTTCGCTCAGTTTGGTTTGCCAAAAAATCAGATAAGATTTTTTGATATTGTGTTTGCAGCTCTTTCAAATTTTACCACATCCTACTTTACCCATTTTTCGATAACTATCGTCGTACCACTTCCTACTGTGGATTGGATGTCCATTGTATCCATTAGTCTTCTGACTCCCGGCAAGCCCGCTCCAAGGCCGCCAGAAGTTGAATAGCCGTCTTCCATCACTTTTTTCAAATTGCTTATTCCCGGTCCTTTATCTGCCGCTATTATGCGAAGGCCAACTTTCTCTTCATTACTAATACGCTCTATTGTCACTTCCCCGGCACGGGCATATAAATATATATTTCGAGCCAGTTCACTTATCGCTGTCGTAATTCGAGCTTGATCTACCGCACCAAAGCCAATTGCTTTCGCCTCGTTACGTCCAAGTTGGCGTGCAGCTACAATATCCCATTCTGTCACAATCTCTACGGTAGATTTCGTATTCATCATAGTGCCCCCAATTTCCTACTTTTTCTTTCTATGGAGTTAACGTACAGTATCAGTTTTTTGAATTATTAATTTATATATTATACCATATGTTATCCTTGTAGTTTAGTTGGATATAAGTTTTCAGCCATATTTTTGCTATATTTATAATTTTAAGTAAAATATTACAATTTTGCATGATTACAGTTTACTATTCACCTAAAATTTACAGGGGACTTTGATTCATAATAATAAAAAACACCGAAACGGTTGTTTCGATGTTTTTTTATGTATTAAAATTTTACGAGTCCTAAACTAATATTTAGAGCAATATCTACTTCTTGCATTAGTTTTGCATCTAGCTGAGTAATACGATCTGTTAATCGTGATTTATCAATTGTACGCAATTGTTCAAGCAAAATTACCGAATCACGCTCAAAACCATACTTTTTTGCATCGATTTCAACATGTGTAGGCAACTTTGCTTTTTGAATTTGCGCAGTTATTGCAGCTATTATGACAGTTGGACTAAAGCGATTTCCAATATCATTTTGAATAATAAGAACGGGTCTAGTCCCGCCCTGTTCTGACCCTACCACCGGTGATAGGTCAGCAAAAAAAACGTCTCCACGTTTTACAATCAAATTGTCATCCCCCGCTTACGAGACGCTCCACCATATGTTCCGCTTCATACTCTGCATGCAAGCACTCACTGCAAATTGTCAGATTAATTTGCGACATTTCCACATAGCCCTTTATTAAAGCTTCCCGTATTTGATTTGGTTGCATATGCTTTGTATAATTTTGAGTCGCCAAATACGCCATCATATAACCATTCTCAGTATTACGCCCAAACGTTCTTTCGAATTGCGTTACTAGCTCATTTGGTATGTCAATTACTACTTCTTCTACTTCTGCTAATTCCTTCGCGTACAAAACAAGCACCTCCACCGAACATCCCATTTCCCATTCATTCTATCATTGATTGACTACAATGAAAAGACAGGAAAATTAAAAAACTGACAATTCTCGCAATAAAGGAATAAATATGGACACACTTGTTTTGTATATTTGAAGTTATTTACAGTAGTATTACATCGATTTATTTATATACCCTAGGAACTCTGGCCGTTATTACACATGGCACTTCGTAATTAATTGTTTGGAGTTTATGAGCCCAATCATCTATTGTGATTTCCTCTTGCTGTTGGCAGCCTATCAGTACAACTTCTTCCCCAATATTATATGCTTCCGGAAGTAAAATCATACTTTGATCCATACAAATTCTGCCGACAATTTTCGCTCTTTTTCCACCAACAAGCACTTCTTGGCCCGAAAGCTTACGAATCATACCATCTGCGTAGCCAATCGGTATTGTACCGATATAGCAGTCCTCTTCTGCTGTATATGTCGCACCATAGCCTACCGATTGACCAGCTTTCATTTTTTTAATATGTACAAGTTCTGTCTGTAGAGAAAATGCCGGCTTAATCGGAAAAGGCAATTTTGTACCTACATAACCTGAAGGCAGCAATCCGTACATGGAAATACCGAAACGTACCGCATCATAACGCAAAGAAGGATCTTTTACTAATGCGGTAGCTGTATTGGCAACATGAACAAGACGAGGCTTTTGTGGCAGTGCGCCTAAAAAGTCCTTGAATAGGGTAGCTTGATTGTCAAAGTACATTGAATCTTCTTCATCTGCAGTAGCAAAATGCGTAAAAATTCCATCCACTAAAAAATCATCTGAAGAATTAATCATTGTATATAATTCCAATAGTTCTTCTTTAGTAGATACACCGATACGCCCCATACCCGAATCAACTTTAATATGAACTCTTAACTGATTCAGCAGCGGTGTATACTGCTGTGCTTCTTTCAGCCATTCTGTCGAAAAGGCAGTAAGGATAATATTTTCTGCTGATGCATACGGAATAAAAGCGTGCGGTGAAGCACCTAACACTAAAATATCGATATCCTTAAAATTCTCTCTAATATGTACTGCTTCGTCAGGTGTTGCGACAGCAAGCATTGTTGCACCGGCCTCAATTGCCGTTTTTGCAACTTCCACATCTCCATGACCATATGCATTTGCTTTTACGACAGCAATAACTTGGATATTCGGTCCTATATAATTTCGCAATGAAGTAATGTTATGTGTGATTGCTTGCAGATCAATTACTGCTTTTGTTGGTCTGTAATAAATTGGAGTATCCATTTCGATTTTTACCCTCTTTTTATAAGTTTAAACTTACTGTTATATATGTAATTTTCAGTCAACCATTTTTAAATCTGTATACGAAAGAAATCATCTTGCGCTAGTATGCGCAAGATGTCTCTTCTTAAATATAACCATAAAATATAAGTTAAAAACAAGTTTAGAAAGACATAATTATAATTTATTTTATACTACTTTCCTGCACACTTGCAGCTACTTCCAGTAATTCATCTTTTGTTAATTTCGTGGAAGCGATAAAGAAGGTCATGCCATCTTTGTCCCATTGAATTGAGTTGTCAGTAATAGCGCCTATTGTATACCCTAAATCCGCCGGGTCCCCGGATACAGGTAATATTGTTTCATCAGATTGGATCGGCTGCTGCATTAATGTAAATGGCTTTTCCCCTTCGAATGTCAAAATAACACGTGTGTTTCCATCTTCCTGCACTTCAAACTCATCTGTCAGCTTAGTATGTGCCCAGTCAATTGTAGGGTAATATACACTAAATTCTGTGTCTGCGACTTCTGCTGATGCGGCTTTCTTTTCTTCTTTTTCAGTGAATTTCTCTACTGCATATTCTTCCGCAGTATGCTTCACACCTAATTTAATGTCGGCAAATGTAATCACAACTTGTTCTTGTAAAGATTCATCCATCACACTTACTTTTGTCGGAAGCATCGTTTTCTTATCAATTACAATTTGCTGTACCGGCAGTGCTGTTTGGTCTACATTTCGTGTTGCTACTTCAAAAGTATAGCTCGCATCATCTTCAGTCATTACCGCTTTTGAATCTGACACCAAATCATCAGCCAATGCACCAATTATATACGCCTGACTGTTTTGCTTTGGCCATTCACTTTGGAACTTATGCGTCTTACGTAATGATGGCGTGACAACAAAGACACCTTCTTCATTTCGAACGATTAACTGCTGTTCTGACTCACCTTTTGGATTAACTGCCACTCGGTAAAAATCCGGTTTTGTGTGCCAAACTTTTACATCGTAAACACGTGGCTCTGCGCCTGTCCGAACTTCCATCGAAGCACTTAATTCATAACCTTTTGCGTCATTCCACTTCTTGTTAACATCCTCAATCACTTCATCCTTTGTAGCTTTTCCACACGCCGCCAAAAAGAGACAACAAACGACAACTACTAGCAGTCGGAGTTTCAAAGATTCACCCTTTCGATTATCTATTTCGATAAATTACTATATGAGCCAAGGTGTCCATGTATGTATTATTGCATTAAGATTACTTGGGCAGCTGCTGTTGTCCGGGTATGAGTAATGGAAATAAACCCGTTCACCCGTTCACCATCAAAGTATAATTCAGGTTTTCCTTGCTCCGTTTTTAAAATTTCTATTTGGTGGAGTTCACAGCCTTTACCGATTCCTGTGCCGTTTGCTTTTGAATAGGCTTCCTTTGCAGCAAAGCGACCTGCCAGAAACTCAACTTTGCGCATATCCGATAATGTATTAAAAATGGCAAGTTCCCTATCCGTTAAAATTCGTTGAGCAAATTTTGCTGAACGGCCTATCATTTTTTCAATTCGGTCCAATTCTACTAAATCTAAACCAATCCCTTTTATCATTTAATAGCTCTCCCTTTCTTTTAATCATTACTCCAATGTATAATGAATAAAAATACGTTTTATTTTGTATCGACATAATTGAGGTGGAACATGTTTATTCGTAGAGAAAATTTTAAACAGTACATTACGTTATATCCGGTCGTATCGTCAATTATAGCAATTAATTTAATTGTTTTCGTCCTAACATTATTACCGGGATTCGGCGAAGATTTGCTTTATGCCGGGATGAGCGTCAATGGACTCATTGCAGCCGGTGAATGGTGGCGTATTATTACGTCCATGTTTTTACATGCAGGTTTTATGCATGTTCTTTTTAATATGTTCTCTCTATTTTTATTTGGCCCGGAACTTGAGAAAATCGCCGGCAAAATGCGCTTTTTAACAATTTACTTTTTAGCCGGAATTTTTGGTGTTGCTGCTACTTACGCAACACAAGATGCCTATTATGCAAGCGTTGGTGCAAGTGGAGCACTGTACGGAATTTTCGGGGCGTTCGGGGCCCTTGTTTATTACACAAGACATTTATTCCCGCAGTTACGACAAATAATATTGCCATTAATAGTGATTAGTATTATTATGACATTTTTAACACCAAATATTAATATTGCTGCACATTTAGGCGGTTTGGTTACAGGCTTTATTTTAGGGGTTGTTTACTTTAACCCTAAAAATATGGGACGCTGGCGTAAACAGCCCATTAGACGGGTAAAATAAAAACAGGATTCGCGAAAAGTAAAAATTTTCGCGGACCCTGTTTTTTAATGTTCATACCAAGACAGTACGCTTTCGATTTCCTGTTGCTCCATATGACGCGCTGTCGCTGAAGCCCCGTGCATACCTGACATCACTACAATCTTAACAGACCCTATATCCCGTCGCTTCTGGAAATAGGTTTGACTACCTTGCGTAATTTGTACACGCTTTTTCAATGCATAAAATGTCACACGGCTTACAAGACGCGAGACAATCGTAATTTGCTGATCTTTCACCGTATACCCAGTCGTCTTAAATTGCCATCTTCCAAGTAGAATGATTGGAACGATTAGCAATATTGACAACAGTCCATATGGATAGAAAAAGTACGAAATAGCGCCGATTAACGGGACTAGCCATACAAAATCAATCCGGTAGAAAAAAGGCTGTGCTTTTCTTGGCGGCTGAACAAGTTGCGTAATTTGAAAATCATATTCAGGAAACAGTTCTGCCAAAGGTGCAAACAATTCTTTTTTTGCAATTAACGGAAATAAAATGATTTTCTTATCATTCTCTCCGCTAAATCCTCCACCAGCACTTTCTACCGCAACAGATGCTAAGCCAAGCATTTGCTGGAAAGGGTTTTCCGCCAGTTTAATTGCCTGCACCCGGTTTAACGGAATTGTCACACGTTTTTTTTCGATTAATCCTCGCGTAATAATCAGCCGGTCATGTTGCTTGCTGACCGTAAAGTTATAATAATTTAAAAACGTCAAGCCGACAGAGACTCCCCATGCCAGTATTAGCGCAAGCGCGATTAAAATCATGACCACGATAAAGCCGTATTCCACTAAAAATGCCAATTCATCATAAATCAAATCAAACGGGATAAACTCCGCAAATTGTGAAAGGACAGCAAAAACTCCGGCAAGTACTACTCCCACACCGCTTGAAGTCGTCGCTAACAGTAACAGCTCCGGGATTTTCATTTTGTGTAAAACTACTGATGCCGGTTCTTGTTTTTCATCTTCAGCCGTTTGCCCTAGTTCACTTTCAATCGGCAGTTTCTGTTTCGCTTTTTTCATTTGAATTTCCACTTCGTCTGCCGCAGCTTTTGTTACTGCTGTCAATTCCGCTTCCGGTTTACCATCTTTACTTCCCGCCGTTTCCACTTGTACTTGTACAAGCTTGAACAACCGGTGAAAAATACCTTCTTTATAATTCAAGTTTTGAATACGATCAAATGGAATGTAGCGTTTTTTCTTTATAAACAGACCGTATTCCACACGGAGTTCACTATCTTCAAACCAATATACAAATGTCCACCACTTAATCAAACTGCTCACTACCGTTACCGATAAGACGATTACTAAAATAAAGAGTGGAATCATTTCGCTGAAAAATGTTTCGCTTCGATAATCCAAATTAATATTAAAGCCGTTCGCCGCCACAATGATAATGATTGGGATAAGGAGATCTTTTAATGCTTTTACAACATTGATGATTGCCGTTACAGGATGAAGTTTATATTTCTCTTTAGACATCATCTTCCGCCACCCTTGCAAGTTCAGAGATTTTTGTCCTCAATTCATCAGCATCTTCAACTTTCAACATAGGAATCGTATGTACTGTTGCCGCCGATGAAATCGATATATTCGCTAACATGTATTTTTTTAATATCGGTCCCTGCTCTGTATCAACATGTTGAACACGTACCATCGGTATTAATGTCCGTTTTACGACAAACAGGCCACTTTGAATTTCAATTTCCTGTTCTCGTACTTCATAACGCCAAATTCCCCAACGGATGCTCGGGAATACGATAACTGAAAATGCAATGGATAACAATACGAGCGCGATGGCAATCCACATAATCCACTGCGGCCAATCAAATCGAACTGTTAAAAATACGATGCCGCCTGTTATAAGTGCGATAATAAAAGTTTGAATGATTCCATATAATCGCCACACTGTTTGCGCTTTTTTTGGTAACTGAAACTTTGGTTGTTCTCTCACTAGCCCTACACCTCTTTCTCTATACTATGCTATACGTATTAACAGCTTAAATGTTTCGTTCTGTTCTAACTAGGATGATAAACTAATCCCCTTCCCTCATAGTATAGTTATTTAGTAAATTTGTTAAATAATTTATAAAAATTTTATTTCCCGGAAAATATATTTATATAAAATTCCCCATAAAAAAACACACCAACGAGAAAATCGTTGATGTGTTGAAATAGTATTAGTCTTCGCGACGTGGACGTGGACGACGATCACGAGAGCCTTCACGACGAGCACCGCCTTCACGACGACCTCCATCACGGCTTCCGCTACCAGAACGGCTTCCGCCTCCGCCACCTTCACGACGACGATCTCCTCCGCGACGGTCACCACCGCCACGGTTGCCACCACCACGGTTACGGTCATTACCGCCACGGCCGCGGCCTCCGCCACCTTGTGAACGGTCACGACGCATCGGTAATGGACGTTCTTCAGATAATGATACTGGTGTAGCATCAGGTTCTTTAGTAATTGATTTAAGAGCAGCTGCTACTAAGTCAAGCGCTTCATTATTTTCCAATAACTTAGCTGCTAACTCACGGTAAGTACCTAAATCATTATTTTGAACTAATTCCACCAATGATTGCATTGCATCTTCTTGTAAGCCTACTAATGCTTCTTCAGATGAAGGTGGACGTAAAGGAGTCATACGTTTTTTCGTAGTTTCTTCTACGATACGTAAGTAACCCATTTCACGAGGTGTTACGAAAGTTACTGCAACACCAGATTTACCTGCACGGCCTGTACGACCAATACGGTGAACGTATGATTCTGGATCTTGTGGAATGTCAAAGTTGTAAACATGCGTTACACCTGAAATATCCAATCCACGAGCTGCAACGTCTGTTGCGATTAAAATATCGATTTTACCTTCTTTAAACTGACGTAAAACAGAAATACGTTTCGCTTGAGATAAATCACCATGGATACCTTCTGCTAAGAAGCCACGTAAACCTAAAGCTTGGCTTAACTCATCAACACGGCGTTTCGTACGACCGAAGATGATTGCTAATTCTGGTTTTTGTGAATCCAATAGACGAGATAAAGCATCGAATTTTTCACGCTCTGTTGCTTTTACAAAGAACTGTTCAATGTTTTCCATTGTTAATTCTTTCGCTTTAATTTTTACGATTTCAGGATCTTTCATGAATGTCTCTGCAATTTTACGGATTGCTGGAGGCATTGTCGCTGAGAATAGTAATGTTTGGCGGTTTGATGGCACGTTTTCTAAAATCGCATTAATATCATCGATGAAGCCCATGTTTAACATTTCGTCCGCTTCGTCTAAAACTAAAGTTTGCACTTCGTCTAAACGTAATGTACGACGGTTAATATGGTCTTGAATACGACCCGGTGTACCCACAATAATTTGTGGTTTGTTTTTTAATGCGCGGATTTGACGGCCAATTTCTTGACCTCCGTATACTGATAATAATTTTACGCGCTTATCATAACCTAATTTATAAAGTTCTTCTGAAACTTGGATTGCTAATTCGCGAGTCGGAGCAATTACCAAAGCCTGGATATTTGGATTTTTTGGATCGATTTTCTCGATTAAAGGAATACCAAATGCAGCTGTTTTACCAGTACCTGTTTGTGCTTGGCCTAAAACGTCACGGCCAGCCATTGCAAACGTTACTGTTCCTTCTTGGATTGGTGTTGCTTCTTCAAACCCCATACGCTTAATAGAACGTAATGTCGATTCACTAATGTTTAATTCTGAAAAATTTGTCAAACTCTTCATTCTCCTTTTTCCTGTATAAGTTGACAAATGGTTACATTTTCAGATGAAATGGCGGCAAATTTCGAGCCATTGTATGTGGAACGTTTCCGTTACTTAAAAATTCTCTCTGCTTCATATGCAGAGTCTCTTATATGAAAAGGAAAGCCCGGTCATTGCCGAGCGGTTCAATTCTACCGTTTCTAATTGGTTGTCACATTTGTAAAAAATAGAATAAAACCGTTTATCAAAAAAAAGCACTCTTCACCAATAAGTCTGAAGAGTCTTCGCACAAAATGTATCCATTGCTTTTATTAGTCTAACATGGGTTGTAACGGTATGCAATGATATTGCTTTGTATCAAAATAGTCAGATATTTATTACTCCAATAAAAATTGATACACTTGATCAAACCATTGCTCACAATCATCACTGTAACAAATATGATGTTTTCCACAATCTGAAATATACATTTGCTTTTGTTGCGACTGAATTTGTTCAAATAAAATCTGGGCGGTTGCACTTGGCACAATTCCATCCAGCTCCCCTTGTACAATAAAGGTAGGACACTGAATGTTTTTTATATAAGGCTCCGTTTTTTTAACGACCTTCATAAATTCAATCGTTGCAGTTAACGGGACATTTTTAAATTTAAATTTGTACCGTGCAAACAATTCGTTTTCTTCCAACTTTTTATGCACCATATCTTGGGCAATTGCTCGAACATCTTTCACTAACTGCGTAGGACTCACATACTTTGCTGCAGCACTTAGGAGTACCAACTTTTTTACTGGGTAACGTATAGATAAGTACATCGCAATGACACCACCCATTGAAAAACCGACGACTATGACTTCATCGACTTGCTTTTTCAATTGCCGATATGCGATTTCCGCTTCCATCATCCAATGCTCCGCTTTATAGCCTTTCATTGCCAAATGCTCTGCATCACCGTGACCGGAGAACGTCGGAATGCTTACGACCCAATCTATTCGTTGCTTTATATAATGCGCAAAAGGCTCTACTTCATACGGTCCGCCTGAAAATCCATGTAAAAATAGGACGCCGATTTTCATCCAATCACCTGCTTCCATTAAGCTGTTAGTATCTATAATAAGCGACATTTAGAGTCGAAAAAAGTTTTTGCGCTAAAAAAACGAGCTAGCACTAGGCTAGCTCGATAGAATGGATAACTTTCTCCAACTGCATTCCACGAGAACCTTTTACTAACAGAATGGACTCGTTTGTTGCATGAGATTGAATTTTTTCGATAATCGGTGCGTACTCATTTTCGGAATACACTAAATGCTCAGCATCAAATGTTTCTTGCAGTTTATTATAGAGCCACTTCATGCGCGGGCCATACAAGCAAACATAGCGTATTTCTTCAGGATGAATATGTGCGGCAATTCCTTCATGCATCTGCATTTCATCGTTTCCAAGCTCCAGCATATCACCAAGTACAAGCCACTTTTCATTGCGGATTGTCGTTTGCTCGACAAATTGGATCGCTGCATGCATCGATGTTGGTGCAGCATTGTACGCATCGTTAATAAATAATAAATCACCTACCGGAACAAGCTGCATCCGCATATCAGTTAAAACTACTTTCTTTAATGCTTCGCGGATTTGTTCGTCAGACAAACCTAATGCTTTACTTACCAGCATTGCACTTAATGTATTCTTCACTTGGTGCTCGCCTAAGACCGAAATGAAGAACTCCCCTTGGATTACTCCATCTACATGGAAACTGCTTCCTTGTGCTGTCGCTTCTATTTTGGAAGCCGCTAAACTCTGCGCTTGGCTAAAGCCAAATGGCTGTGTTTTTAACTGCGGTGTTTTTGCAACTAAGTTTTGAAGTAACGGTTCATCACCATCATAGAAAAGAATTCCTTCTTCAGATAATCCTTTTACAATTTCAAACTTCGCCTTCGCAATCCCTTCCCGTGATCCTAAATCTTGCATATGGGCTTCACCGATATTCGTAATAATGGCATAATGCGGTCGTGCAAGCTTCGTTAAAAATTCAATTTCACCGAAACCGCTCATTCCCATTTCCAATACGGAAACTTCTGTATCCTCATCAAGCTGTAAAATCGTAATTGGCAAACCAAGCTGATTATTAAAGTTCCCAATCGTTTTTTGTACTTTAAAGTATGGAGAAAGAGCTCCCGCCAAAATATCCTTTGAAGACGTTTTCCCGTTTGAGCCGGTAATCCCGATAAATGTCGCTTGATGCTCATTACGGTAACACTCTGCCATTTTTTGAAGTGCAAGCTCTGGGTCTTCCACGAAAATTAATGGCAAATGTTCCGGGGGATTTGGCTCATCGATCATCCATAAAGAAGCTGCCGCGCCTTTTTCAAATGCCTGCTCAACAAAACGGTGCCCATTTACGGCTTCTCCACGGAAAGGAATAAATAAATCCCCTTTAGCAATTGTCCGTGTATCAATGGAAATACCTGTAACAATCGTTTCAGGAAATGACTGATTTTCTATCGTTAACCATTCTGAAATCTGCTGTAAACTTTTTTTCACTTTTTATCCCACTCAATCTCTGTTGTATTGAAGCTGTTGTTTTTCTGTATAACGTTCCAGCGCAAAACCAATCAGCTCTTTAATAAGCTGTGGATACGTTACATCTGTATGCTGCCACAATAAAGGATACATGCTTACCGGTGTAAATCCGGGCATTGTATTTACTTCATTGATGAAGATCTCGTTGTTTTCAGTTACAAAGAAATCAGCGCGCACTAATCCGGCTCCGTCTATCGCTTTAAACGCTCTTTTCGCCATATCTACTAAGTCTGTATAAACATCGTTTTGCAATGGTGCAGGAATAATTAATGCTGTCGAGCCATCTTTATATTTTGAATCATAATCATAAAACTCAGTCATTGGCTTAATCTCACCTGCTACTGAAACGTTAGGTGTATCATTCCCTAACACAGCAAGCTCAATTTCTCGAGCCGTTACACCTTGTTCAATCACAATTTTGCGGTCATATTGCAGCGCAAATTGGACAGCTTTTTCTAGTTCCAGCGCATTCGTCGCTTTGCTAATTCCTACACTTGATCCTAAGTTAGCCGGTTTAACAAACATCGGATAGCCTAAAGACTGTTCGCATCTTTTGATCCAAGCTTCTTTCTCCCGTTCCCATTCACTTCGAATAAAATATTCATAAGGTAGTTGTGGCAATTTTGCCATTTCAAACAACTGCTTCATAACTACCTTATCCATGCCTGCCGCTGAACCAAGCACACCGTTACCTACATAAGGAATGTTCAGCACTTCCAAAAAGCCCTGTACAGTACCATCTTCACCGTTCGTGCCATGCAGTAAAGGGAAGATTACATCAAATGGGCTTTCCATATGTTTTGCAATAAATTGCGTAATATTATTTTCAGACTGGTCTGATGCCATTGTAAATTGCAATTGTTCAATCGTTTGAGCGGGTTCTGTTAACTGAGGTCCAACACGCCATTCACCCTTTAATGTTATAAAAATCGGGAAAACGTCAAACTCATTAAAATCCATTGCTTGTGTTACTGCCTTTGCAGTTGAGAGTGATACTTCATGCTCGGCTGACTTACCACCATATAATAAACCAATTCTTTTTTTCATTTTTTTGACCTCCAGTTTTCACTAACCTTATTTTATCACGAATACACTAAACGCTGAAATCGGATAAAAAACACCCACTGCCCTGTTCGCTGTGAGTGTCAACTAATTTGTATTAATTCATCATAGCCTTGTTTTAATATTTCATCTAAATCATCCCAAACTTCATCCGGATAATCATAATCACTCAGCACTCGGATTTCGACTGCATAATGGGAATTTGGCTTTTCTAGTTTATATAATGAAAGCAATGCACCTTCCTTAACAAAAGGCCGATATTGTCTTAATGTAGAAGGATCGATTGTCGGTGAGTTGTTTTTATTCTTTCTTCTCCAAAAGCTCCCAACACCTTCTTTATCTCTTATCATTCGATTAAATAGATTTGAAACAAGTAATTCAGAATCGCCTATAAAACGATAATATACTTTTGTCATTTTGTCAGTTACAGATGAGTAATAAGCAAAGCGATTTTGTAATTTGTTGAAAAATGGCGATGCAAGCGGTTCACGCTTATGACTTAAATACAAGAGCTCTGCCTGTTCAAGGGGAGTTAACGTATTAATGTTTTTCTCTGTCGTAAAATCTACCCAGCATAAATCTTTCTTTAAGTCGCTTTCCTTTTTGAGAAAATCGCGCATATCTTCATTTGTTACAAAATCAAATTGTGTATGCATATTAAAAGAGCCGTTGTCGTACGCGTGCTTTAATAACAGAACATTTTTTACGGGCTCGACCGAAACCATAAATTCCTTCAGTGTAAGACCACTATAAATAACAAAATGTTCGACATCGTTCATATGAATATATAAATGATGCATAAAATCTTCAGCAGATTTCATTTTCTTCGCCACGTTTTGCACGCCCCTTTAATATGAATAATATGATTATTATATGACTTCTCATTCAAATTTGAAACATTTTCTCACCTGTTTCGTCCAACTTTTAAATTAGTCTTACTAAAGTAATTTTTATAAGAATATGATAAAGTAAATAAAGCTTAAAACATTACAGCAATTTCCGTGAAAACTTTCCTATATCTGCAATTCTTTTACCGGGAAATGTTGTGCCCATATTAAGAACCTTCAATTTGTTGGTATCTTCTGGCCCTTTAACGGGTTAAATTTAATAATTTAAGGTGAATCGAATGGATACAAACAATTATAATTTTAATAAACGGTTCGACTGGCCGCTTACAATAATCTTAATTTTATTTTTAGGAGTGAGTTTACTTGCCATCGCTTCTGCCCAGACATCTGGGCAATACGGCCAAAACTACGTACCTAAACAAGTCTTAAACTATGCAATCTTTGCCTTTATCGTTGCATTTGTCATGTATTTTGACCCAGATCAATATAAAAAATTAGCATGGCCACTTTTTGGTTTTGGGATTTTGTTATTAATCGCACTTGTCATTATTCCAACTTCAACTGGCATAACAGTTGAGAGAAACGGGGCAAAAAGCTGGTTCCAAACACCAATTGGTAATATTCAGCCTGCCGAATTTATGAAAACATTTTATATTTTGGCCGCTGCCTATTTAATCAGTAAGCACAATGAAAATTACCAAATTAAAACGGTCAAAACCGATTTATTGCTACTCGGCAAAATTGCTTTAACTTTGGCAGTACCGCTTGGCTTCATTATGCTGCAGCCCGATTTAGGATCTTCTTTAGTATTTATCGCCATTACTGCTGCACTTGTAATCGTGGCAGGTGTAACTTGGAAAATTATTTTACCGTTATTCGGCGGGGCTTTCCTTGTAGGCGGATCGTTATTATGGATGGCCCTTTATATGCAGGATTTCCTTGAAAAGACATTTGGTTTCCAGCCATACCAATTCGCTCGTATTTACTCATGGCTTGATCCCTATTCGTATGCAACATCAGACGGCTATCATTTAATTACTTCTCTAAATGCGATTGGCTCCGGTGAGGTTTTCGGGAAAGGATTCCTGGCGCGTGAAGTATATGTGGCGGAAAACCATACAGACTTTATCTTTGCTGTAATTGGCGAAGAATGGGGTTTTATCGGCGCAAGCGCTGTTATTTGTCTATACTTCCTGTTAATCTATCACTTAACGAAAATGACATTATTATTAAAAGATCCGTTCTGTACTTATGTATGTGCAGGAATTATCGCCATGATTACATTCCATGTATTTGAAAACATCGGCATGACGATACAATTACTGCCAATTACCGGTATTCCGTTACCTTTCATTAGCTATGGAGGTAGTTCGATGATGGGGAATGCCTTAGCGATCGGTCTTGTCTATAGTATGAAGTTTCATTACCGAACATATATGTTTACAACAAATGATCCTGACGATGAATAAAACAAAAAGGACCCGTGCATTCCGCGGGTCCTTTTTCTATTGCTTCAGATGAAAATAAGGTATGAAAAACAGGGTTTCATCACACCTGATTTTCATTAATTTTGCGCTTGTGGAGTTTGTGTTGGTGGTGTTAAAACTTTTAAAAGCTCAAGACGAGATTTCGTAACTGTCGCCGTAACACCTAATTTTGATAAGTTTGTAACAATACGCTTTAAATCAATCTCTTTCGCCATTTGATTACACCTCAAACTTTCCTTTGTTAATATATATAACGATTTTTCATGTTAAAAGTTTCAAATTAATAAGGTCAGACCTTCTAATACTTCATATATTACCACGTAAAATCTTATTTTTCTTTCCTGTTTTGTGACAAATCTAAAACATAATTAAACTTAACCGTTTTTTAACAATAATAAACCTGGATAAATTTATTTTAGAGAAAAAATTTTTTCTTGTAAATTTTATAATTACTTTTGAATTAATTTACATAATCTTCTCGAATACATGTTATTTAATAATTTTATTTTGTGCGTGTAGTTAAAATGAATTGCATTATATTTCCCACTACGTTTAACAAAAATTACAAGTGGAAATATTGAAAATATCATAACCATTTTTGTGAAGTAATTCCGATTAGGAATAAACAAATTTTCGTCCGTACGGGCTTTTAGTTCATCATTTCAAATAGATGTTACTTCAGTAGGAGGAACTTCAAATGTCACATATAGAAAAAAATATTTATATCCCAAAAGAATTGATCCATTTTCATACAAGTTTAAGTCATTCTGCTGAACAAGTAGCAATTTTAAAACCGGTGAAACAACCTGCGTTTTTACATGAAAGTAAATTTGCCGGCCTTCCTTTTCTAACAAATAAAATGGAACACCCTAAAGACAATCACAATCGCTATATGCTATTTTTGGCACAGCTTAACTTTGCGGAGATTCAGCTTGACCATCCATTTCCACAAGATGGTATATTGCAATTTTATATTCCACAACAATGTTATGAAAGGGAAAAATCACATTCGGAATGTCGTTATTTTAAAGTCCAATATATACCTGATCAAGTTCACTATAATGAATTTATTCATGATTTCACGTATTTAGAAGACGTAAACATCGGCAGTTTCCCGATTCAGCAGGAGATGAAGCTCATTCCAAAAACACAGTTTGAACCGGTGTCAGCAATGGATTACCGTTTAAATAATTATTTTAAACCTGAAATAATGGATGCACCCATTACATTGGATGACCGTTCATTTCAGGATGTATATTTGGAAAGTTATTTAGCGGCAGAACATAAAATTGGCGGCTATCCATATTTTATACATCAGGACTTCAGAAAAACGTCGCCCTATCTACAGCACTACGACACATTATTACTGCAAATCATTTCAAACGATGAGCAAAATATTATGTGGGGAGATAGTGGGATTATCAGCTTCTTTATTAACTCAAAAAAATTAGCACAATGTGATTTCTCGGATATTTACTTCCATGTTGAGGAATATTAAAACAGTAAGAAGCACTCGCTTGAAGTGTTTCTTTTTTTGTTTTGCTTCCATAGGCTATAATGAAAAGAAAGAAGGAAAGTAGGTGAATCTTTTGGGCGCAATTATTCAAAGTTCCATTCTGGTACCACTTATTATGTTTATAAATATTCTATTTGCCCTGACCGTCATCTTTCTTGAGCGCAAAAAGCCTTCATCGACTTGGGCATGGTTGCTCGTTCTTTTTTTCTTACCGTTTGTTGGATTTTTCCTCTATTTACTATTAGGAAGACAATTGAGAAGAAAGCACTTATTCCGGTGGGATGGCAGAAAAGATATCGGTATTGAACAACTGATTAGTTATCAGATTGAAGCAATTGAGAATAATGAACTGGAACTACGTGCAGAACATATTAAAAGTTATAATCATCTCATTTATATGAATTTAAAAACAAATAACGCTGTCCTGACACAGGATAACGATGTGAAGATTTTCGATGATGGCAGTGACAAGTTCGAAGCACTTATAAATGATATTCAACATGCGAAAAACCATATTCATATTCAATACTATATTTTCAAACTGGATAACTTGGGGCAACGCATTGTAAATGCTTTAATAAAAAAAGCGAAACAAGGCGTAAAAGTAAGAGTACTATTTGATGAAATGGGCTCGCGCGGAGTGCGGAAGCGGCATTTTAAAGACCTGATCGAAGCTGGCGGTGAAGTAGAAGTATTTTTCCCTTCGATTTTACCACTCATCAATCCACGCTTAAACTTTAGAAATCATAGAAAAATTTCCATAATAGACGGTCGTATCGGCTATATCGGAGGATTTAACGTTGGGGACGAATATTTAAGTTTATCGGATCGATTCGGCTACTGGCGCGATACACACTTACGTATTGAAGGAAGCGCAGTCCACCCCTTACAGACTCGCTTCATTTTGGACTGGAATCAAGCAAGTGCAAAAAATGATATTTGCTATGCAGAGCGTTATTTTCCGATTATCCCTCAAAAAGGAACGGCAGCTCTCCAAATTATTTCAAGTGGTCCTGACACAGAATGGGAAGTAATTAAAAACAACTATTTGCATTTAATTACGAATGCAAAAAAATACGTGTACATACAGTCCCCGTATTTCATTCCAGATGAATCTTTCTTTGACGCTATTCGAATCGCAGCCCTATCCGGCCTCGATGTGCGGATTATGATTCCAAATAAACCTGACCATATGTTTGTCTATTGGGCGACTTATTCATACGTAGGGCCACTCGTTGAAGCAGGTGCAAAAGTGTATCATTATGAGAAAGGCTTTATTCACGCCAAAATGATTGTTGTGGATGATGAAATTGCATCAGTCGGTACTGCAAACATTGATGTGCGGAGCTTTAGTTTAAACTTTGAAGTGAACGCCCTTATTTATGACAGAGTATTGGCACACCGTCTTGCCGAAATATTCGAAAGTGATATATTAGACTGCTCAGAGCTTACATTTGAACTGTACAAAAATCGCTCCAGTTTTATTAAGTTCAAAGAATCCATTTCCCGTTTATTATCACCGATACTATAGGGAAATGAAATTGAGCTGAAAGTATATTAGGTGAATTGAAAGCCCTTTTTGCGCACAATAAAAAACCAATTTTCTCTAGGGAGAAAATTGGTTTTTTTGTTTATAAATCAGTTTATTATTGTATCCCTAAGTATTCTTCCAACGTTACGCCTGCTTCAAATACTCTTGTCGCAAGTTCGCCTTCCAAATAGCGGAAATGCCATGATTCATGCATGAATCCTGTAATTTCTTCTTTTCCTTTTGGATATCGTAAAATGAACCCGTACTTATGGGCATTTTGTGCCAACCATTGCCCTGCTTCAGTGTCGCCGAACTCATTTGTCAGCCACAAATCTTCACGACTCTTTTCCCCAATATCAAAAGCGAGTCCAGTTTGATGCTCGGAATACCCTGGTCTTGCACTATAGCGATCTGCCGCTTCCTTCCCATCTCGCTTCACATAACGATCGTAGAGTGTTTGTTGATATTCGTAAGAACGGAAACCACTAAAAGCAACGAGCTCTATTCCATTTTCCATCGCAGCTTTTGCCATCTTTTCAAAAGCGGCACGCGCCTTTGGATCTTCCCCTTTATTGTACGTAGAAGGAAGGGGGTTTTTCTTATTCGCAATTAAAACCCCTTTTACAAAAGTAGGTTCTGTTGCAGGCTTTTGGCCAACAATGTATCCATTTTCCAGCGCTACTTCTTCCGTAGCGGGTGGGGTTTCTTGAGCAGGTTGTTTAATTGGCTGCTCCCCGGAATTTGTCGAAGGATTTTCACCGTTTTGTTCTGAAGAAGCCAGATCATCAACATTTTCATCTTGTGGCTTCACCGGTTCTTCCGTTTCGTTTGTTTTATTTTGCGTCTCTTCATTTTCCAGTTCAGTTGGTTCAACAGATTTTTCTTCTGTAGCAGATTGTGCTACTTCAAATTTATAATAAATAGACCCTAAGATCGCGATTAAAATAACAATTGAAATGGATACAATCATTGCGATCGGACTTTTTCTGTTTGCTTTTCTGTTCATTCCATTTCGCCTTCTTTTTCTATTTTTATCCTGTGACAATAATAAATAAAACAATAATTGATAAAACCGCAAAAATCATCGACATCTTCTGCATCCATTTTGCTTCTTTTTCATGACCCTTTTCTTTAAAGGTACGTGAACGGAAAAAATTCGTAAACGTAAACATAATCGTCATAGCTAAAATGGCCGCTTCCATATTTTGTTTCACAATGAAAAATAATGCGGTTAAACTAGCTCCTGCAACTAAAACGAGTGAGATCGCTCTCTCATATTTTTTCATTTTTCTCTCCTTACATACTGATTGCATGTTCTCATTAAATGCAATCTATTTTCCAACCTTTGTTTAGTATAAAACTAGCTTAATTGATAATGCAATTTTGAAAATCTTAAAGGCACAAACTAGTTATAAAATAAAAAACTCTACATGTAATAATATATACCATGCAGAGTTTTCATATATTATTCTTTTTTTTCTGAAACTTTCAGCTGAACGAAGAATAAAGAATTTAAATTAACTAATCTGCCCTACATTCAAGGGATTATTATACGCGCTATTAGGCTTGCAAGTATTAAATACTTTGGTACTCTACTTCAGGAATTTCAAATCGGAAAAACTCATGATGCAGTTCATCACGGAAATGTTTAGGTGTTACACCTGTGTATTTCTTGAAAATTCTAGTGAAATAACTCTGATTGCAGAAATGGAATTGATCTGAAATTGACGTAATACTTTTATTCGTATGGCGTAAATAATATTGAGATTCCTCTACACGGCGAACATTTAAATATTCAACTAAAGTGATACCTACATGCTCACGGAAAATACGCGATAAATGACTCGTACTAATATGGAAGTTTGCTGCAATACTTTCAACTGTTAAATCATTTTCCAGCTCATCATTTATGTACATAATTACTTTGTTTACTGTTTGGTGACGGAACGTAGGCTGCTTTCGGTCCGCAATAAAGTACACATAAAAATCGATTAAGTCATCTGCAAACTGCAGAAACTCGGCATCCTTCATCTTGTTTTCAATCATATCTGCACATGCTAAATTGAAGGCAAATGCTTTTTTAGAAGGGACTTGATTATCTAAAAGCTTACGGGCAACAATTGAGGATAACGTAACAAAATACGAGCGCACTACTTTAATGACCTGTTTTCCGAAGCGTGCGGATAATATGTCTATAATTTCGTGTAATGTCTTCTTTGCTTTTGCTACTTCTAAATGATAAACTTCAAAAATTAATCGAGATTCCAGAACAAAAAAATCTTCGATACCAGCATATTGATTGATATTGTCAATCTCTTGAAAATACCGTTTTGAAATTGTTTCCGAGATTGAATATTGATGTAGTTGCATAAGTTACCCCATCTTTCTTCAGAATGACCTTCTATTACTTATCAGAAAAACAAGCCTAATACAAATGTACAAGAAATTGTCATAATTCTGCAGATTGGTTATATTCCTTACATCTGCCAGACTGCATTTCATAATAAGTAATAACATTATATTAATCATAAGAAATTTCTATAGTAGAAATTCTTTTATTAAGCAAAGTAATTATTTATTCATTTTTATATTTATACTATTATAGTATGCATTGTTTTCCGCATATTAGTACATTTTATTAGTAACTATAGTGAATATTACCATATTACAAGTTTTGCTTTCAACCTAATTTTAACAATTAACCTAGGACAAAATTATTAGGTTACTTCCATTTATAGAAATAAAGGAATTTAAAAAATGCTTATTTCACCTAATCATACTCTTTTACCATAGTAATTTTCACGCTATTTTTTCATTATATTTTCCATAAAAAAAGGCCCTTTTTAAATCCACAAAAAATATTTTTCATTTTAAAAAATCTTCCCAACCCAATTTCTTTAAATATGTAGTAAAATAGTTCATAATTGTATAAAATGCTTATAAAGAGGTGTTATAAAGTGGATCCAAGACAAATAGAAGAAATTATGGAAGTCATTAAAGAATTTTTCCCTGAGAATACATCAATTGCTATTTCAGATACAAATGAGTATTTATATTATCAGCCCAGCAAAAAAGTAGACTTAAAAATCAAACCAGGTGACCCGATTAAAGAAGGTTCAGCTGCGTACAAAGCTTTAACGTATGGTCAAAAAATCAATTCATACATTGAATCGGATGTATTCGGAGTTCCTTATTACGGAATGAGTATTCCTCTCATTGAAGAAGGTGAAACAAAAGGTGCTATTACAGCTATCTTCCCTCAAAAACCTTCTCCATTTTTAACTAATTATATTACAGTAAAAATTGATGACTGCTGGTACCCAATTAAACACAATCAAGTAATTTATCTTGAGACACAATTGCGTAAAACATTTGTAAAAACGATGCACCGTGAAGGATATCACCGTTTGAACTTAAGTGACTTAGAGTTATTTTTAGCTCCTGATTCGTTCATCCGTTGCCACCGTTCTTATATTGTTAATATCGATTACATTGATGAAATCCAACCAGATTCACATTCAACTTTCCTATTAATTATGAAAGACGGCACACGTATTCCTGTAAGCCAACGCTATGCTAGCTACTTCCGCCGTTCTTTAGGATTCTAAAATTATTTAAAAGCGACTCGTACATACGAGTCGCTTTTTTACTTTCTGCCTCCTCCACCTGACCTTTTGACCTATTCTCCCTTCCTTAATTGTGCATATTTGCTAAACGAGTAACTAGGTAACTTCACACGCAATATACTTTTTATCTCTTTTTTACGTTAAATTTCTCTAATAATCACCTTTTAAGCGCTTTTATGTTGGGCGTGAAGTAAATGTGACAATTTGATGATAATATTAGCATAAATGCCGGTTTACTATCTGGTGAAAAACACAGAAAATTACAAAATTTTCTGTTTATCAAACGATTAAATAACTTATTAGGGGAGGATTTATTCATGGATCCACGAGTTGAGAAACGTTTAGGTTTAAAACAATTATTAGATAAAGTTGTATCTGCTGAAGAAGCTGCTGCTTTAATCCAAGATGGCACAGTAGTAGGGATGTCAGGATTTACTCGCGCAGGTGATGCTAAAGTTGTACCAATGGCATTAGTAGAGCGCGCTAAAAACGAAAAATTTAAAATTGATGTATATACAGGGGCTTCATTAGGTCCTGAAGTTGATAACTACTTAGCTGCTGCTGGTGTTATTAACAAACGCGGTCCTTTCCAAGGGGATGCGGTAATGCGCGGTTTAGTAAACAAAGGCGAAATTTCTTATGTAGACGCACACCTTTCTCACAATGCTGAGTTAGTACGTCAAGGAATTATCGGTCCTATTAAACACTTAATTTTAGAAGCAGTTGCAATTACAGAAGACGGCTTAATTATCCCATCAAACTCTGTAGGTAACTCACCAATCTTCGCTGAATATGCTGAGAACATTATTATCGAATTAAATATCTCTCATCCAGAAGCATTGATCGGTATTCACGATATCTATGTTCCAGGTGAACAAGGTAAGCGTGACGCGATTCCAATGACAAATGCTGAGCAACGTATCGGTGAAATCGGTATTAAAGTAGATCCAGCTAAAATTAAAGCAATCGTTATCTCTGAAGAGCCAGACGCTCCTTCATTAATCGTTCCTCCAGATGAGGAAACACAAACAATGGCAAACATTTTATTAGACTTCTTCCGTTCTGAAATCAAAGCGGGTCGTTTAACAAATGAATTAATGCCATTACAATCAGGTGTAGGTTCTGTAGCAAACGCAGTATTAGACGGCTTTGCTGATGCAGAATTCGAAAACTTGGTAGTTGCTTCTGAAGTATTACAAGATGCAGTATTCAACTTAATTGATGCTGGTAAAGTACGCTTTGCTGCTGCAACTTCTATTACACTTACAGAAGAATTACAGAAAAAAGTTTACGGCAACTTAGAAAAGTATGCTGATAAAATTTGCTTACGTCCACAAGAAATCTCTAACCACCCAGAGCTTATCCGTCGTTTGGGCTTAATCTCAATCAACACTGCTCTTGAGTTGGATATTTATGGTAACGTAAACTCTACACACGTTTCAGGAACTAAAATGATGAACGGTATCGGCGGTTCTGGTGACTTCGCACGTAACGCTCGTCTTGGTATCTTCGTAACGAAATCATACGCAAAAGGCGGCGCGATTTCTTCAATCGTACCAATGGTTTCTCACGTAGACCACACTGAGCACGATGTAGACGTAATCGTAACTGAACAAGGTATCGCTGATTTACGCGGACTTGCTCCAAAAGAGCGCGTAAAATTAATCATCGAAAACTGTGCTCACCCAGATTTCAAAGAGCAGTTATGGGATTACTATAACCGCGCTTACGAAGCAACTGGCGGCGCGCACACTCCTCATATCTTAGAGGAAGCTCTATCTTGGCACGTTAACCTTGCTAAAAACAAAACAATGAAAAAAGAAACAGCTAACGCTTAATCTTTATACATGTTAAAGGATTTGTCTGAAACGATTTAAAAACGTTTCAGACAAACCCTTTTTTTATTGTTTTGAAGTTTAATTCCTTATTCAAAGTGTTTCTAGACATTACCCAGCCCCAACATCATAAAAAAAGGAGGCTAATTTCCCGCCTACCTTGTTTTTATAACACTCATCGGTTTGCTTATGCTCTTTTATCCTGTTCATGATTATAATAATCAGTTGTTGTTTGAGCGCCTTCTTCGACCATTTGGTTACCTTCTAACGTATGGTCTGCAACCTCTCCTGCTGTCATTGCAACATCTTCCAATGATTCTTCTTTGTAATCATCTTTTCCGACAGAAGCCGATTTCGCCATATTTGTATCTAAATCTCCTGTCGATGACGGATGCGCATTTTCGTTACTGTAACCAGCTGATTTGTCTTGGACTTTTTGCATCAAGCCCTGAACTCCACCGCTTTCATTTACTTTACCTTTTGCTTTATTCAAATAGTCCATTGCTTTATCACGGTTTTCCTTTTTACTTAAAAATGAAGCAGCACCTGCTAATAATCCTGCAACTACAACGCCTTTACCTTTTAATTTAGCCATAATAATATTACCTCCTAATTCCGAATTTATTTTACCTTTTCATATAAATTAATATACCCTGCGAAATTCTTTTAAAACATTGGCTGTTATAGGAGTAAAAACTACCTGAACTGGGTAAATATATATAAATAAGGGAAATAAAGGAGTGTTCAACATGTTCCAAAACAAAGAAATTACATATAAAGGTACGGAAATTCTTACTCTTCTCGGTGTTTCAGGAGTTATTACTGCTTTGATTTTATTATTGGTAGGATTTTAAATAAACATGACAATAAATCAAAAGAAAATTATAATTCCATAATAAAACACGATTTTCTAAAAAAATGAAAATCGTGTTTTTTGTATATTGCTATACTTTTACATCGTCATACGCGTCACTTTTTTGGAATGAAGAAACGACATATGAACAAATGGCATTCATTTTGTAATTGTTTTCTCGAGCGTAATCCGCAGCGGCATCTAAAAGCTTTTTAGCTACCCCTTGACCGCGTAACACATCAGATACATACGTATGATCCATATTCATGACACCGTCACGTAAAACCCAAGTAATCTCAGCAACACGCTGACCGTTCAATTCGTATTCCAGAGCACCATAGTTGTTCCCTTTGTCTTTATAAATAAATTCCATATTTCTCCCTCCTTCTGTACTTCACAATATACCATAATTTGAATTTTCAATAAAAATAAAAGCACCCGATTATGAGTGCTTTCATTGAATGACTATTTTATTTGAACCAAGATGAAATTGTATCGATTAAATTATTGAAGAAGTTTTTGACGCTTTGCCAAAATCCTTCATCCTCTAATATTGCACCGAACTTCTCATCGAACTTTGCAGTCAAATCTGAAAGCTGTGAAGATAATTTACTGAAGTCGATATTCAAATTACTGATTCGGTCCATTAAATCCACTAAAAGCTGACGGTCTGTTTCACTTAAATTGATTTGCAGTTTGTTCAACTGTTCTTCAACAATTTGCTGAACTTCTTCTTTTGTTGCCGGTTTATTTTCAGCAATTGCTTTCTTAATTTCTGTTAATAATTCCGAAACTTGTGCATCTGAAACTCCTGCCGATTCAGCAATTGATGTTGCAACAGATAATTCGTCATTCGCGACATCTGTACGCTCAATATCTAATGTCTCACCTGTTTTTGCTTCATATGCTTTATATATCCCAACTAATGCCGAGTGACCTGTTACCGGTTTAGGTGCTGCAATTTCCACAATCGCATCTTCAATACCTGCTGTTAACATGGCATTTGCATACATTTCCGATGTTACCTGTGTAATATTATCTGGTGTTACAATACTAATTGTAAGTCCCTTGCCTGCATCTTGACGTGTAATTTTAGCAGATGAGAACATGCGTGAACTTGGGTTACTATCTTTTATATATTTTGCTAAATCCTGTCCTGAAATTGTAATTTCATCTATTTCTGTTTCCTGATCCACACGCAAAGCAGTTTTTACTGTTTCTTTTTCATCAGCAGATAAATTACCTCCGTAAACAACGATTGGTACGCCGAGCTTTTCATTGATTGGATTTTTTTGTTCTGTAGTTGCCGCAGAAGCGCTCATTGGTAAAACAAAAGAAATCAATAACGCGAATGCTGCAATAACACCCATCCATTTTTGTCTCATTTATAAATCCCCCTTTACGAATGTATATGTTGTCCAATTCTACTATACATTCTCTAATTAATACGAATAAAAAAAGTAAAAGGTTTCATATACATTTCCCCTTTTACTTATAGTTGTATCTAAACGATTTCTGTCCAGCCGTCTTTTTGCGTAATTTTGCGCGCTTTCATTAAAGTACCTAGTGCACGCTTAAACGAACCTTTACTCATCTTGAACATTTCAGAAATTTCCTCTGGCGTTGATTTATCGCCAAACGGCATTTTTCCGCCGACACTTTCCAAATATGCAAAGATTCTCTCAGCATCATCACCTAAACGCTCATGTTTTCGAGGTAAAAACGAGCCGTTTAACGAGCCATCTTCCTTCACATCAATAATGCGCACTTGCACTTCTTGTCCTAAACGCGGCTCAGCTTTCATTTCCGATTCGTGGACGAAAATACGATAAGGATTTTCAACCCCTAATAAAAACGATCCTACCGGTAATAGACGGTATGGTCGAGCTGTAATGTTTTTATTGAACATGTCTTCCGCTGCGCCTTCATACATGTCATTAACTTTTTCTTCTGTAATTAAACGACCGAATAAATCTCCGTTGCGATCTGTACGTAATGTAATATACAAATGATCTCCTGCTTCCGGCCATACCTCTTCAATCACCGGCAAGTCTTCAGCACGTACTAATACTTCGCGGGATGTACCAATATCACAGAAGGCACCTTCTTTTGTTACTTTCAATACACGTGCCCAACCGTAATCCGCTTCTGTAATATGCGGAATGGCTGTCGTTGCCTGCAGGTCTCCACGGCGATCCGTATAAAGGAATACTTTTAAAACATCGCCTATCGCAATTGTTTCAGCTACATCTGATGCATTTAAGGGAATTTCCAACTCACCATTTGTTAAAATATAACGTGACCCTTGTTCTTCCAATACCGTTAATTCCACTACTTGTCCTGATTTTATTAATTGATTCATCATATTCTCCTTTTTCTTGTCAATCATTACATACTATGATTTGATTTCATTTCTTCCAGCTTCTTCGTCATTTGAGGCTGTTCTTCTAAAAGCTGTACAAGATCCGCAATGCGATCAATGGAATTCCAGCTCAAGTGATGTTCAATACCTTCAACGTCTTCATATATACGTTCTTCATCAACCCCTATTAAACGCAAAAATTGCTCCAGCAAATCATGTCGCTGAACAAGTCTCTTTCCTAACTTTTGCCCTTTTGGCGTTAATGTTAAGCCTCTATATTTTTCATATATTAAATAGCCGTCTTTATCTAATTTCTGCACCATTTTTGTAACGGAGGAAGGTAGAACAGATAAAGCTTCCGCAATATCGGACACACGTGCATACCCTTTATGTTCAATTAGTAGATAAATTTGTTCAATGTGGTCCTCCATGCTAGGTGTTGGCATAGCTGTTCCCTCTCTTTCCAATTGCTTCTTTCAGTTTACTACAATTTCACGCAAAAAGTTAACTGAAAACAGTAAACGCTTAAATTCATAGGCTCAGTTTCATAACAATTCGGCTATGGTTACACAGGAAGCAATTTAGTCAGCCATCGACGTGAATAGTGGCAATTTTAAAGTCTCCCTACGTTAAAAGGCATTAAAAGAAAAAGGCTATTGCAATTAGTATGCCCCTAATTGAATAACCTCTTCATTTTATCTTTTACAAAACTTGATCATGACTGCTTATATACATAATTAACGCATTGAAATCATTTCTTATGGGTGCTTAGGATATTGTTTTACGATGTGAAGTGCATGGATAATTTGTTTATTGATTTCCTCAAGATATTCCGGGGTGCTCATTTGTTTAAATACAGCATCTCTCGTCTCATCCGATGTAACATAACGAGCAGGCAATACATTTAAAACAATTGCATTCACATCCATCTCACATTGTTCACAATGGCAAAATGTTTGATATTCAACGCCATGCAGCAGAAAACTAACAAGCCCTTTTACAATTTCTTCTGTTACATTTATTAATTTAATACCTGACATTGTCATCTTTCGCCCCATTTATAAAACCAGATTCTCTTCTCTAATCATATAACGCCAAGTAATTTAACTCAAACATTTCGATTAGCATATGTGACTTTTTTACTTTAAATTAGTAATTTTCACCTCTGCATTTTAACTCACTTTAAAATATTTACTGCACTACTATTCTCCTTATATCAAAACTTAAACGTCAAAGTAACATTTAAATATAAAAAATCCCCCCTTTTTAAAAAGGGAGGACTGATTCAATTTTATTACTCAGCTTTTAATATCAATTCATAACCATGATCGATATCGCCATTGATTTTCGTTTTATGATAGCGCCCGTAAACCCAGTTTGAAGTCTGGTTGTCATACCATTTAGACTTCACATGTCCGCTCTGTCCTGGACCGACAATATGATATGCTGATTTTAAATTATCCAAGTCAGCTACAAAGCGCCACGATGCACCGTGATTTACATTTCCGTTGCCATCTTCAGAAGCTGCTTGCACGGTAACACTAGAACCGCCAACCGGTAGCTTTTCAGGGTTGACATAGTCCGCTAAAAAGTCCGATGCGCTTGCTAATGGATGATCAAATGTCAGCTGATTATAGCTGCCCCATTTCCATTTTGAAACAGACGTCCCAAATTTACCTTTAATCTTTGTTACAGCATCCTCGAATGCAGTATAAACAAATTTATCCAGTCCGCCTTCTTCTGTAATCCAGACACCCGGATTGCCTGCATATGCATCACGCAGCATTTGGTCTGTAATTTGCGATTTGCCAGGCATTAATTTGTAAACATCTTCCGGCATTGCATCTTGGAATAATGCTTTTTCCATATTTTCAATTAAGAAGTGGTACACAAGTGGTGCACCTTGATCTTTGTCATCATAATACTCCCATTCTTCCAGGAGAGTAATGACACTCTTATACTTGTCTTCATTATCTTGAGCTTTAATCGTTTCAAGCAAGCCCGGTAAAAATTCTGCGGCATGCAAATTCTTTTTATCCATTTGCATACCTTTCATTTCTGCAACAGAAAGCTTTAATAATTCACCTGTTTCCTCATCATACATCGGTGTTTTAATCATTTCTACGATTCGCTCATATCGATAAGGCTGTGCCCAAAGATTTGAAATATGGTAAGGGTATTCATCACCTACAACTTGATTGTTTGCTGTTGCAATATAGCCTTCTTCCGGATTAATAACAGTTGGCAGCTCATCAAATGGGATATAGCTTTCCCAGCCGTATTCCGACGAGTTACCTGGCACCGGTAATGAACCTGTACCTTGTTTACGGATTGGTACTAGACCATTTGCTTTGTAAGCAATTGTTCCATCAGTTGAAGCAAACACAAAGTTTTGTGCCGGTGCTTTAAAGTCCTCTAGCGCAACTTCAAACTCTTCCCAATTTGTCGCTTTATTGAAGCCTAATACTGCTTTTAATTCTTGTGTTGATTGCAGTGCTGTCCACTGCATAGAGAACTGCTCTTTCATTTTTGTATCTTTTAACATAATGTTAGAAATGATTGGGCCATGGCGTGTTTCCACAACTTCAAAGTCCACCGTTTCACCGTCTTTTACTTTGATCGGCTCTTGTCGGACAGTTGCCTCTTCCCATTCACCGTCATATTCAAATTCATATGGGTTTTCAGGGTTTGGTTTTTCAATATATAAATCTTGTACATCCGGGTTCACATTCGTTACGCCCCATGCAATTTGTTCGTTATGCCCAAGAATAATTCCAGGGATCCCTGCAAAAATTACACCACTAACATTTTGTTCAGGTGATTCCAGATGCATTTGATACCATACAGATGGCGTGCTTAATCCTAGATGTGGATCATCTGCAAGTAATGGCTTACCCGATTTTGTCAGCTCGCCACTTACAACCCAGTTATTACTGCCGTTATGTTCTGACGGTAAGTAATCTGTCGGAATGGCACTTGCAATATCCGTTTCCAGATTTAAATTTGCTTCAATAATTGATTGAGCGTTTTCTGGGTACTCTATAAATAATTCTTCAGCTTGTTCTTGTGTATAGTTTTGCATTGCCCATGATCGGAAAGCTTGCTGATTCCAGTTTCCGCCTAAGTCATATGCCATATATTTACCAATTGTCAATGAATCAATCGGTGTCCAAGCTTCAGGCGTATACCCTAGTAGTTTGAATTCATATGAAAGTTTGCTCGTACCTTTTACTTCATCGATAAAAGCATTTACACCTTCCGCATACCATTCAAGAATTTGTTTTGACTGTGCATCATAATCATCCCATGATAACTCTGCAGCATGTCGTAAACTGAATGTACGGAAAAACTTATCTGTATTTACTGCAGATTCCCCTACCACTTCAGCTAACATACCACTTGCTTGGCGGCGCGCTAAATCCATTTGGAATAAACGATCCTGTGCCTGCACATAGCCTTGTGCACGGTAAAGATCCGCATCAGACTTGGCCACAATGTGTGGAACCCCTACACCATCTCTCGTAACTTCAACATCATCATCTAAAATCGATACCGCGAGTTCACCTTCAATGACAGGTTTAGAATTTGCTACGTATAAGTGCAATCCTGCTACCGCTGCACCACCTACAATAATTAAAATCCCAACTGCCCAAATGACGATGTTTATAAATTTGCGCCCTTTTGACTTTTTCGCCTGTTGTGCCATAAATTCCACCTCTTTTTTTCTGTTTTTACAAAGCTTTATTATGCTGTAAAAGTTCTGTTTCTATTAGTCTATTCATCTTACACCGTTTTTAATTTTAATACGATAGGGCAATGATCGCTACCTAAAATTTCTGAATGTATAGATGCTTCCTCTACTTTTTCAACAAGTCGGTCAGATATAATAAAATAATCGATGCGCCAGCCGATATTTCGCTCACGTACTTTGGCCATATAACTCCACCATGTAAAATGGTCGGTTAAGTCCGGATGGAAATGACGAAACGTATCCGTAAATCCACTTGAAAGTAATTCTGTCATCTTTCCGCGCTCTTCATATGTAAATCCGGAGTTCCCGATATTGGATTTCACATTTTTAATATCCAGTTCACTATGTGCAACATTTAAATCTCCACAATAAATGACGGGCTTTTTCGCATCAAGTTCCTTCAAATATAGTGTCATCCGGTCTTCCCATTGCAGCCGCTCTTCCAGACGAGTTAAATCTCTCTTAGCATTCGGTGTGTACGTGTTTACTAAATAAAAGTTTTCATACTCCAATGTAAGGATGCGGCCTTCATCTGCCGCAATTTCATGTTCAATTCCGTAGTACACTGCTAACGGTTCATGTTTCGTAAATACAGCTGTACCGGAGTAACCTTTTTTCACTGCTGAATGCCAATATTGATAATATCCTTCCAGTTGAAGATCAATCTGTCCTACCTGGCATTTCGTTTCCTGGATACAGAAAAAGTCCGCATCCATTTCACGGAAATAATCCAAAAATCCTTTATTTACACAAGCACGAATCCCGTTCACATTCCACGAAATAAATTTCATCTTTCTTACTCCTTTTATGTAATCTCATATTAATTATCATTAAAAAAAAAGAGAACTCGCGCTAAATTAGCACGAGTTGAAGTCATTTTATATCATCCAAGATTAGTCTTCACCGACGATTTTTACTTCCATTTCCAAGTCGATATCGTACTTCTCTTTTACAACACGCTGTACCATTTGAATTGTATCGATATAGTCCTTTGCCGTAGCATTGTTTTTATTGACGATAAATCCTGCATGCTTTGTAGAAACTTCTGCCCCTCCGACACCTTTACCTTGCAATTCACTATCCTGAATAAGCTTACCTGCAAAATAACCTGGTGGACGTTTGAATACACTGCCCGCCGAAGGGTATTCTAGCGGCTGCTTCGATTCACGCTGGAACGTTAAATCGGCAATCTTCTCATCTATTTGCTTTTGATCACCATGTGCTAACTGAAACGTAGCAGACAGTACGAAATAGCCTTTTTTTGCAATGATACTTTTCCGGTAAGAAAGCTCCAGTTGCTCGTTGTTCAGCTCAAGAAGCTCTCCTTTCGGTGTTAGTACTTTACAAGTTGTAACGATGTCTTTAACCTCACCACCGTAAGCCCCGGCATTCATTGCCATTGCTCCACCGATTGAACCTGGAATTCCGCATGCAAACTCAAAACCGGTTAAGCTCTGAGCTGCGACTTGCTTTGATACTTCTTTAATCAATGCGCCACTTTGCGCATAAACCGTATCACCTTCAATACGAATTTCGTCCAATAAAGCAAAATGCAGGACAATACCACGTACTCCACCATCACGTACGACCATATTGGAGCCGTTCCCCAGCATGAGTAGCGGTACATTATTTTCATATGCATACTTAACGACAGCTGCTGCTTGTTCTTCTGTATTCGGCAGCACTAAAATATCTGCCTTACCGCCAAGCTTTGTCATCGTATATTTTTTTAGTGTTTCATTTATTTTTATATTAGTTGAAGGGATCCATTGTGATAAATCATTTTCCCACTGTTGAATTGTCATAAAAAACATTTTCCTTTCCTGTAAAGCTGACGTACTTTTTAAGTATCTGTTTTTATAACGCTTTTTACAAGTAAAACAGCATGATTTATAACCAAGTTTTCGCCCATATTTCAATTTCTCTCACAGTTTGTTCAAGTGAATGCCCTTTATCCGTTAAATTATACTCAACACGAACCGGTACTTCCGAATACACTTTACGTTCAACAATACCTTCTTTTTCGAGTTCCTTTAAACGCTCTGACAGTAAGCGTCCACTAATCGGTAATGCTGATTCGATCGCATTGAAACGTTGAGGTCCTTCCAACAATTGATAAATAATTAAAGCTGTCCAGCGTTTCCCGACTAGCTCCATTGCTTTTGATAGACGCGGACATAGTGCTGATTCTTTCATTTTCTTCACCTCATATTCACTACTCTAAAACTAAATTTATTTAACTGCTACTTATTATATTACCACTTCTTATTAATTACAAAAAGTAAGTAGCTTACTACCAAGTGAATTTTACATTAATAAATGCCGTTGTCCGATTAAAAAAAGAAGGGAGCCCACAACTTTGTGAGCAACCCTTCTCTACTATATGAATAATTTAATTAAGCTGTTACTTTTGCCAAATTTTGCGCTGCAGCTTTTACTTTTTCTAAGCCTTCAGCAATAATCTGTTCAGCTCCAGCTGGATTTGATGCATGACCTTCGATAATAACTTCATCAATTTTTTCCATACCATATACGCCACCAATAACCGCATTAATATAGTTTACTGACATTTCTGATGCAGATGCTTGTGGTGTTGAGTAAATACCGCCACGTGCGTTTAATACGATATATTTTTTGTCAGTCATTAAGCTTACTAATTGACCTTGTTCATTGTATTTGAATGAATAGCCAGCGCCATAAGTATAATCGATGAATGATTGTAATGCTGCTGGAATTGTTAAGTTCCATAATGGGAATGCAAATACTACTACATCTGCAGCTGTTAAAGCTTCACGAGATTTGTTGAAAGCAGCTAAAGAACCTGCTTCGATTGCTGATAATTCTTCGCCTGATTGTGCTTTACCGAAAGCGTTGAATAATTCTTGACCGAAATATGGCATATTTTCTTCAAATACGTCAAAAGTTGTTACGTTTAAACCTTCATTGTTCGCAACTTCAGCCATGAATGTTTCATACATTTTTGTTGATACGCCATCTGGGCGGTTATTTGCTTTTACTACTAATACGTTTGTCATTTTCATTTCTCCCTACTATTTTCAATATTATTTATTTTTAAATTATTATCTTGTTTTAAAGTATCTCAAATTCGAGGCACTTTTATATAATAAAAGAACAACCTAAAAAAATCAATTAGATTGTTCTCATACTTTAGTCTGAATTCCTATTTCGAATTTATATAAAAATACGAATCTAGGTAAAATTCCCTGTTTAACTCCTATTAACTCCAGTTAAATATCACAAGAATCATCGGTACATGCAGCACCGTCTACCCCTTGCATTTTCAAAGGCTTACGTAAACCAATTTCCTGTGCTGCCTTTTCAATCGTTTGTTCAAACACTTCCTGTGGCTGTGCACCTGAAATGCCGTACTTATTATCAATGACAAAGAAAGGAACACCACGTACACCAAGATTTTGAGCGACTGCAATATCTTGTTGCACCTGTTCCATATACTCATCGCTCTCAATAACTTGACGAGCTTTTTCTGCAGATAACCCTACTTCTTTTGCTAATGTCAGTAATACCTCAGTTTGTCCGATCGCTTCACCTTCTAAAAAGTAAGCTTTTAAAACGCGCTCGGTAAACTCTTTTTCTTTCCCTTCTGTTTCAGCCCATTTTGCTAAACGGTGCGCTTTTACAGTGTTTGCACTTTTCATTTCATCAAAATTGTACTCAAGCCCTACTTCTTTGGCACGTGATGTAACATTTGCTGTCATCTTCTTCACTTCATCTAATGAAATCTGATATTTTCGTGACAGTTCTTCATATACAGAGCTTGTCGTATCAACTGGTGTGGAAGGATCCAATAAATAGCTTTTATAGGCTACTTCAATTGAATCTCCGTACCCAAGTTCATCTAATGCGATTTCTAATTGTTTCTTGCCGATATAGCAAAAAGGACATACATAGTCAGACCATACTTCGATTTTCATGCTAATCACTCTCCTTGTCTTGTATTGTAGCGAGCAACTATTCAAAAGTACAATGTTTGAAACTAGCCTCCTCCCACATAAAGGTCCGAGGAATTTTTATTATGTGACGTTAGCTGAATAAATCCTGGTCAATTACCCTATGCTGAAAAATAAAAAGGTGATATTTTGAAACAATCTCTCTGGCTTCCAACACATTCAGATTTTGCTGCCCCTACTCTGCAAGAATCGATTAACTGCGACATATGTATAATTGGAGGGGGAATCAGTGGTATTTATACTGCATATTCGCTGGCTAAAGAGGGGCTTAGTGTCGCGCTAATCGAAGCAATGCCTCAGTTTGCACAAGGAACAACAGGCTATTCTACAGGAAAATTGACAGTACAGCATAATCTCATTTACTCAAAACTCAATGAAGAAGATGGTAAAATTTACTACGAGGCGAATAAACAAGCTATTGAACAAGCTGTTTCCGAAAGTAGCACCAGCTTTTCTCGTGCTACTTCGTACGTTTATACAGCTACCCCTCAAGGAAAAGAGCAGCTTTTAAACGAGGCGGAAAGCTATAAAAAAATCGGTATTCCCTTTCTTGCAACAAAGGACATCGAGCTTTCGGTTCCTGTAGAACTTGCGCTCGGTATCAAAAATGAAGGTCAGATAAATCCTGTCGAGTTTACGAATACGTATGTTCATTTAGCTAGAAAACATGGGGCACAACTTTATTTAAATACGCGAGTGACTAAATTAGAAATGTCCAAAAATTGTCTTCATACAAGCAATGACCATACTGTTCAATATAAAAAGCTAATTTTATGTACACATTACCCGATTGAATCAATTCGACAACTTTATTCGATGAAACTGCAGATTAAACGGTCTTACCTAACAGCAACAAAATATTCACAGCTATTAGAAGGCCAATACTTAAGCGTTGATGCTCAAAGTCGTACAATCCGAACGGCACTTATCGATAATCAGCCCTACTTCATCTATGGCGGACAATCGCATACAGCTGGATCGACAAGCGATACAGACCCGTTTTATGAAACATTGCAGCATGAACTAACAACAGATTTTGAACTTCCGCCATATGAATACGGCTGGAGTGCACAGGATGTCATGACGGCAGACCAAATTCCTTATATCGGCCAGCTGTCACCGGGCGATGACAGTTTGTATATTGCAACGGGCTTTAATAAATGGGGGCTTTCTTCTTCACTTGTTGCAGGAACATTGCTTACAAATCTTATTAAAAGAATTGCAAACCCTGCAGCCGCTTTATTCTCACCGAATCGTTCGAATTTCGGGAAGACATTTTACTTCATGCTGCAAACGGGCGGGATGATTGGAAAAGAGCTTGTAAAAGGCTATATCGACAGACCGGATGCGCCTAAGTGTACACACCTTGGCTGTAAAACAAGATGGAATGTTGCAGATGATACATGGGATTGTCCATGTCATGGATCTCGCTACAACGCAAAAGGCGAAGTTATCGAAGGCCCTGCAGTCTATCCGTTAAAAATGAAAAAATCCGGTAACTCTTAAATGAGTTGCCGGATTTACTTTTTATTTTAAGTTTTCTGTTAAAACTGGAACGATTTGTTTTTTGCGTGATACAACGCCTGGTAAGCTGATGCGACCATTAACCATTGTTGCACCAAACGCTTTTGCTGCTTCTTCGGCAACTTGTCCAGCTGCTACTGCTGTTGAATCATTGTTTAAAATATCTGTTACGACGAAGAAGAATAAATCTAGGCCATTATCCGCAATATTTTTGTTCAATAAGTTTTCAAGCTCTTCTTGGCGACCAAGAACGTCTTCAATATCCACTGCATTTACTTGGGCAACTGTCGCTTTATATTCACCAAATTCAAAGCCTTTTGCATCCAATGACAATAAATCTTCCAGTGACTTATCTGAAAGGTCCGCACCTGCTTTTAGCATAGCTAAACCATATTGTGCAGTATCAACATTTGCAATTGCTGCCAATTCTTCGCCAGCTTTCACATCTTGCTCTGTGCATGTTGGCGATTTGAATAATAATGTATCCGAAATAATAGCAGAAAGCATTAAACCTGCAATGTTAGCCGGAATTTCTACATTATTTTCTTTATATAATTTATTTAAGATTGTCGCTGTACAACCTACAGGCTCAGCACGGAAATATACTGGATCAGCTGTTACAAAATTCGCAATACGGTGATGATCGATTACTTCAGTGATTTGTACTTCTTCGATTCCATCTGCTGATTGCTGGAACTCATTATGGTCTACTAAAATTACTTGTGCTCCTTCATCTTTTACGTTAGCAATTAGACGTGGTGCTTCAAAGTTGAATTTTTCTATTGCATACTTTGTTTCGTTATTTAATTCTCCAAGTCGAACTGCTTCTGCATCTACACCTAATTGTTGTTTTAAGTATGCATAAACAATTGCTGAAGTAATTGTATCTGTATCTGGATTTTTATGTCCGAAAACTAATGTTTTACTCATGAGTGAGCCTCCTATTAAATGCTTTTCGCTCTTCATTTTAACATAACGTAAAGAAAGTGAAAAACAGAAGATTTGCCAATATTGCTTAGCAAAAAGGAAAACTGTAATGGCTATGAGTTAGCCTTTACAGTTTTAGCTGATTGCTATTAAATTCGGCGTATTGAGCGCGCCATTTGTCTTTTTATTATATTGCTCATATTGTTGTGGGTTTTGGCTTACCATTGATTCCACTAATATATGTAATAGAGAGAATATAGCAATTGTACATGTGGCTCCGGCTTCTTTTGTATTGGGAACAATAAGTACGGGGTTAGCCGGTTCTTGAGATGTAAGCTCTTTGTTACGGATTGCGACAATTTTAACATTTTTTCTTTTAGCGATTTCTACTGTTGTTGCCATATCTTCATACTCTTCATCAAGCGATATAACGAAAAGCAATGAATCTTCATCCATATACGCAAGTTGTTGTGCAATTTTATCTGCCTCATGAGGAATAAAATGAACATGGTCACGTAACCTGTTGACATTGCTGTACATCCAAAAAGCAACTGGTGTCGATTGTCTGAAACCTAAAAAATGGATTTTCTTTGATGTATGTAACAATTGCACAACTTCTTCAACATCCTGTTCTTTTAACTGGTTGAATGTTTTAGATATATTGGCGATATCTTTTTTTACAATGTCCGCTCCAATGTGATTTCGGATTTTTTTAACAGGCATCGCTTGTTTAACTTCCGTTACTTCACCTTTATCCATTAAATATTCCTTCAGTTTATCTTGGAGCTCACTAAAACCTGCTAAATCCATTGAATAGCAAAATCTGATTACAGTCGATTCACTTACATCTGCTAACCTTCCTACTTCGGAGGCGGTATGTGTCCCCACTATATTCGGATTATCCATAACAAACTGAGCAACTTTTCGCTGCCCCTTAGAAAGACGAATATACTTCTTCTTAATATTTTCGCAAATAGTCAAATTCTCCATCTCCCTTTCTAATATTTTTTTAAAATAATATCTCACTTATTCATGTAACTTTACGAGCGCTAAATTCTTAATAATAAAAAATACATTAACATGAATAATAATAGAATTCAACGAGTTTTCTGAAAAAACTTTAGCCTACTAAAGAATATAAAAATTTGAATAGGAAATTGACATACTTTTGTAAAATTTGTAATTTATAAATAAACTATTATTAAAAACCTGTTATGGACATTTATCTATTAGGTATTTTTTTACAGCTCATAAATGTAAAAAGGACCTGCGCTATTTTATTAGCACAAGTCCCTATTCATTATCAAAAAAAACATTTTAATACTAATAGTTTACAACTATAGTAATTCTGTTTGCTTTGTTTCTTTCCCTAAAAAAATAACCGCCAACACTCCAATGACGATGGCCACACAGAAAATCGCGAAAATATAGCTAATATCATAGCCTTTTGTCAGGAGTGTCCCAACTAATAACGGACCGAAAATACCTCCAACACGACCTATTGCTGCAGCCATACCCGCTCCCGTTCCACGTACAATTGCCGGATATTGCTCAGGTGTATACGCATATAAGGCACCCCATGCTCCTAAGTTAAAGAACGAAAGCAACATACCGGAAATCAACAATGTTTCGATCGTTTCTGCACCACCGAATACAAAGGCACTTGCTGCAGTCCCTAATAAATATGTAACTAATACAAATTTGCGCCCAAATTTCTCGATGAACCAAGCAGCTGTAAAATAACCCGGTAATTGGGCTAACGTCATGATTAATACATATTTAAAACTTGATATTAAATCAAATCCCTTGCCAACCATTACACTTGGTAACCATAAAAACATGCCATAGTAAGAAAATACAACTGCAAACCATAAAATCCAAAGCATTAGTGTAGAACGTGCATATTTCTTCTCCCATAACGTTGCGATATTTTGGAACACCGAACGTTTTTTCGACTCTTCTTTTACCCTGAACTGTGGAGAGTCCGGTAATTTCATTCTTATATAAATTGCATAAATTGCAGGGATTGCCGTAATTAATAGTGCAACTCGCCATCCTTCAATTGGCCAAAATTCAGCCGGTATAACGAAATAGGCAATAAGCGCGGCGATTAGCCAGCCTCCAGCCCAAAAACTTTCAAGTAAAACGACAACTCTTCCGCGTTCTTCAGCTTTTACACTTTCAGATACAAGCGTTGAAGCAACAGGTAATTCCCCGCCAAGCCCCATGCCGACAAAAAAGCGTAAAATTAAAAAGAGCGTCAAAGTTGTTGTAAATGCGGATAAACCACTCGCAACTGAGAATAGTATTAGTGTCCACATAAAGATTTGCTTACGTCCTACTTTGTCTGCAAGTACACCAAAAAACAGCGCACCAACTGCCATACCAATCGAGTTTACACTTGCAATCCAACCCATTTGACTACTATTTAATCCCCAGTCAACTGCAAGCGCTGCAATGATAAAAGATAGTATTCCGACATCCATTGCATCGAACATCCATCCAACCCCAGCTATACGTAGAAGTTTATTACGTGATAGGGGCTTTTGTTCATTTGTTTCCACCGACATTACTTTTCCACCTTCCATGTGTCTTTACACTTGACTTAACAACATTACTATCATACATTTCTTTCTTAAAAGTGACAACATTTTTTTAACTTAACGAATTGTTCCGACAATTTAACAATTCCTATTGAAATAAGGGACACATAGGTATAAAATGTCTTGTATACAAAAACAAATGTTCACCTAGCGAGAACAGAAGGAGTTTATTATCTATGTGGAAAGGTCTTATCGAAGAATATAAACAGTACCTACCTGTTACTGAAAATACACCTGCTTTATCACTAAATGAAGGAAATACGCCACTAATTCCATTAGTAAATTTATCTAAAGAGCTTGGAATTGAGTTATACGGGAAAATTGAAGGCGCTAACCCAACAGGTTCGTTTAAAGACCGTGGTATGGTATTTGCTGTTGCAAAAGCAATTGAAGAAGGCTCTAAAGTTGTCATTTGTGCTTCTACAGGCAATACATCTGCGGCAGCTGCAGCATATGCGGCACGTGCCGGTATTCAGTCAATCGTTGTCATTCCTAAAGGCAAAGTAGCACTTGGTAAATTGGCACAAGCTTGCATGTACGGTGCGAAAATTATTGAAATTGACGGCAACTTTGATGATGCATTAAATATTGTGCGCAAAATCGGGGAAAATACTCCAATCGCACTTGTTAACTCTGTAAACCCATATCGTATTGAAGGCCAAAAAACAGCGGCGTTTGAAATTGTAGATCAACTTGGCCAAGCCCCAGACTACTTATGTATTCCTGTAGGAAACGCAGGGAATATTACAGCTTACTGGAAAGGCTTTAAAGAATATAATGAAGCAAAACAAAGCGGTCTTCCTAAAATGTACGGTTTTGAAGCAGAAGGTTCCGCTGCAATCGTGCAAGGAGCACCAATTGCAAATCCGGAAACTGTAGCAACAGCGATTCGTATCGGGAACCCAGCAAGCTGGAAGTTCGCTGAAACAGCTCGTGATGAATCAGGCGGTTTAATTGATTCAGTAACAGATGATGAAATTTTAGACGCTTATAAACTAATCGCCAACAAAGAAGGTATCTTTGTCGAACCTGGTTCAGCTGCTTCATTAGCTGGTGTCATCAAGTCAGTGAAAACCGGCGAAATCGCTGCAGGCAGTCGTGTTGTTACAGTCTTTACTGGTAACGGCTTAAAAGATCCGGATACAGCTATGAATGTTTCGACTGTAGACCTCGTCTCACTTCAAAATGATGAGCAGGAAATCCGTAATTATATCGAGGGCGTATTTAGTCTATGAGTAAAAAGTGGCAAATCAAAGTTCCTGGCAGTACAGCAAATTTAGGTCCTGGATTTGACTCCATTGGTCTTGGATTATCGCTCTATCTAACATTGGATGTCACATTACAAGATGAGTGGGAATTTGTGCATATTGGTGACAATGTGCCATCTGATACGTCAGTCGAATCGCATTTAATTTATACAATCGCACAGCAGGTAGCAAAGCAATATAATGCAACGCTGCCACCATGTAAAATTGAGATGACTAGTGAGCTTCCCCTTGCACGTGGTATCGGCAGCAGTGCGGCTGCTATTGTAGCTGCTATTGAATTAGCCGATATTTTAGGGGATTTAAAATTATCGCAACAGAATAAGCTGAACATTTCATCTCAAATTGAAGGCCATCCTGATAATGCAACAGCTTCGGTATTAGGGGGATTGACGATTTCTTCAATGGATGAAGCAGGAATTGTCGACACACTGCATATTCAGGAGATGGATGCGGCATTCGTAGTATTTATTCCGAATATCGAACTTAAAACAGCAGCATCACGCGGTGTTTTACCGGAAGAGCTGAAAAGAAGCTATGCAGTACGTGCAAGTGCCAATGCGAATATGCTCGCTGCTTCCCTTATTGCAAAGGATTATGAGCGAATTGGACGATATATGGAAGCGGATCTTTTCCATGAGCCTTTCCGTGCAAACCTTATTCCCGCATATAATGAAATTCGCGAAGCTGCAAAAAAGGCTGGAGCGTATGGTACTGCATTAAGTGGTGCCGGTCCAACATTAATCTCGATGATTCCGCTCGCTTTATCCGAACAATTTGTCGAATCAATGCAGCAACAATTTCCGGACCATCAAGTCGTAGTGACAACCGCTTCACCATCCGGCTCAACTGTCACACTTATTAATAATAAAATGATAGATAAAACTCTTCGTTAAATGTTTAATGTACGTTATTCTCATAATAGAATAACGTACATTTTTTGTTTTTTTCTAATCTATTTTGTCTTTTATGCATAATTCCCCTTAAATTTGGGTATATTAATAAATCTACTGTTAGAAAGGGGTAATGTTTATGAAAATTGCAGTTATTGGAGCTGCAGGTAAGGCAGGAACTCATATTTTAAGAGAAGCCATCATGAGAAACTTTGATGTGACAGCGATCGTAAAAAATAAGGCAACAGTACAAGAAGAAAATATCAATATTATTGAAAGCGACCTGTTTAATTTAACAAAGGAACAAATTGCTCCTTTCGATATTTTAATTAATGCTTTTGCTCCGCTACCAGGGGAAGAACATTTACATGTTGATGCCGGTGAACATTTAATTTCCTTACTTGAAGGAACAGAGAAAAAATTGTTCGTGATTGGTAGTTCAGGCTGCCTTTTTGTTGATCGTGAAAAAACAGTTCGACTTATGGATCTTGAAGATTATCCTGAAGATCTGGCTATCGCGGCAAAGGCTCAATTGCAAAACCTACGTGATTTGGAAAGCTCTTCAATCCAATGGTCCTTTGCGATTCCATCGGCTATGTTCGATTCGGATGGACCACGTACCGGCCATTACATTAAAGGCGAAGAGAAGATTCTAGTAAACTCGCAATTTAACAGTTATATCAGTTATGCTGATTTTGCTGTCGCATTGCTTGATGAAATCGAAAAAAATGAATACCCTAATACAACATTTACTGTTGCATCTGAAAATGTAACAGCCGCATCTTAATAAAAAAGGGCTAAAGCTTCTATTCGGCTAATATGCACCGAAGCTTTAGTCTCAATACATGAAAAAGCCAGCATACTCCGTGAAGGAGATGCTGGCTTTTTCATGAAGTAATTAAAATTAAGTTAACATCACTAAGCTGATGGCCATAACTGCCATACCTGCTATTAATCCGTAAATAGAGGAATGAGCTTCATCATATTTTTTAGCAGCCGGCAACAGTTCATCAATCGAAATAAATACCATAATCCCTGCAACACCAGCAAAAACAATACCGAACAATGTATCTGTCATAAATTGCATTAGTACTAAGTAGGCAATAAGCGCACCGAACGGCTCTGACAAACCAGAGGCGAACGACCATTTAAATGCCTTCATACGCTTCCCTGTTGCATAAAAAATAGGAATGGCTACCGCAATACCTTCAGGGATATTATGAATTGCTACCGCAATTGCTATCGCAAATCCGACATTCGGATCTTGCAGTACCGCCATAAATGTCGCAATACCTTCAGGAAAGTTATGAATCGCGATTGCCAGCGCTGTAAATAATCCCATTTTCATCAGGCGGTCTGCTTCTACATCTTCATTCCCAATCAATTGAGCTTTTTGAACATCTTCTACAGACTTTACTTCATGCGGATTTTTCCCTTTCGGAATAAAGCGGTCAATTAAGGCAATTACGAGCATCCCTCCGAAAAAGCCGATGATGGTGTACCAATACCCTATTGTTTCCCCATGAACGTTTACTAATGCGTCTTTCGCTTTTACAAAAATCTCAACAAGTGATACATAAATCATAACACCTGCCGAAAAGCCTAATGCAACCGAAAGAAACTTCTTATTTGTGCGTGTTGTAAAAAATGCGATCAAACTACCAATACCCGTAGCAAGCCCTGCAAACAATGTTAAGCCTAACGCTAATAATACATTCTCATCCATACTATTCTCCTTCTTTATAATTCTTTTCTCATATTATACGCACAATGTTTCCTTTGTGCAACTTTTTTCAATCAGGAAACATCTTATGCCGCTAACCAAATCAAGTGTTAAAAAAGGGATTCCTAAATATCAGGAATCCCATAACTTCTATTTGTGCTTTTTTGACTCATACCATAATACGCATATGATAAACCAAGTATACCCGATACTCCACCCTGCTAAAACATCCGTTGCATAGTGACGACCTTCCGCTATACGTGATAAACCTATGAAAAAAATAAGGACTAGCATTACACTGTATGTAATAAATTTCCAACTTTTATTTTTCAGCCATTTCGAAATCATATATGCGAGCGTTAAAAAGAACATTACACTGATTTGCGCATGTCCTGAAGGAAAGCTAAATGAAGTAAGCTGATCTTCAATTTCCGGACGTGGTCGTGAAAAAATACGCTTTAAAAGCTGATTCAGCCCATTTCCAACCCCAACTGTAAGAAGCACAAAGAGCACACCGCGAAAATCTTTTTTAAAGATTGCCAAATACAGCAAGATAATAACGGTTGCAACTATGACAAACTTTATTTCTCCTAAATAATGAAATAAAATAATGAAATTATTACCAAATAATAAAGAGCGGATTTTCATATCAAATGCCTCGAAGCTTGGTATATCAAAATTCAGTGCAATAATAATAAACACCAGCAATGTAACGAATGCAAAAATCGAAACTTTCTTTTTCAAACGATAACCTACTTTCCTTATACGAACTGTTACTTCACTATTATTATATGTAGTATACAAAAAATAAAAATCCACTTCGCTAAAAAACTCTGCAAAGTAGATTCCCTCTTAAACATTCATTATTCTACAACTGTGTAATTTCCGTGCTCCATTGAAATAACGAAATCCGGTTTAGGTGGTTTACCGCCATGCTCTTTGATTTTCGCTTTGTGGCCCGCAATATGCTCAGGGCTCTTCTCCCAGGCTTTCCATGCATCTTCCGATTCCCAACGAATAATCATTACAACTTCCTCTTCACCACGTCGCACATTTTTTACAAGCAGTTCACGGCCAATAAATCCTTCGCGTTGTTCAAGCATCGATGGACCTTGACCAGTTTTTTTGCTAAAGCGCTCGATAATTTTAAGCGAGTTGCCTTCTGTTACGATCCATTTGCGAATTTGTACGAACATTTTAATTCCCCTCTCTTTTAAAAAGGCATGCCTCTACTTGAGAGACATGCCATCTTTAATTATATTATTTTAATTCATTTAAGATTTCATCTAATTTTTCTGCTTCAGTTGTTACACCATTAGAAGAGAAGTACCAGTTTACGCCATCAAGGTAAACGATTTTGCCTTCTTTGTAAGCACGCGTTTTTTTGATGATATCGTTTTCGATGTCAGCTTTGATTGTTTCTACATCAGATGCTGTACGGTCGATGATTAATAATACTTCTGGGTCTACAGAAAGAATTGACTCATACGAGAAGTCAGAACCGTGTGATGAAGCTTTGATATCAGTTGTTGATGGTTTGAAACCAAAGTCATTGTATACATATGCGAAACGAGAATCTTCACCGTTGTCGAAACCAGAGATTTTTTTGTCGTTGTACATTGCTACTAATGCATTTTCATAGCCAGCTGCTTTTTCTTTTACAGCGTCAACTTTTTCTTGTAATGCAGCTTTTAACTCTTCAGCTTTTTCTTGTTTGCCGAAGATTTCAGCAGCTAAATCAACCGTTTCAAATACGCCATCAACATAGTTTGAGTTATCAGAACCGATGAATACTACGTTTGGAGTAATTTCTTTTAATTCTTCATAGAATGTACCTTGACGACCTGAGATGAAAATTGCATCCGGATTAGCAGCTGCTACTTTTTCGAAGTCGATTTGTTTTAATGAACCAACATCAGTAACTGAATCAGTTAAATATTTTTCTTTTAAATGCTCAGGGAAGTTACCTTTACCGCCGTTTGCAGCGATACCAACGATACCTTCAACACCTAATGCATCAAGTGTATCTAAGAAACCGTAGTCAAATACTACGATGTTTTTTGGCATTTCTTCAAATGTTACATCTTCGAAAGTAAGAGACTTACCATCTTCTGTTTCACTGCCTGCTGATAATGGAGATACTGTCATTGGGAAAGCTGAAGCTTCTGTAGATGAAGTTGTTTCTTCTGTTTTAGCAGTTTCGTTCGCTTCATCCTTTGTTGATGTTTCTTCATCAGAACCACATGCTGCTAACATTAATGTTAATGCTGCTGCCGTTAAAAATTTCCACTTTTTCATTATTACTTTTCCTCCTAGTATACCCTCAAGCGAGAGTGATAATCGTTTTCAATTAACTAACGTTAGTGTAAATCAACTGCCTATAGTTGTCAACGAATATTCTGAAACTAATATTCATTCTCAATTAAATTCATAAAATAAATGCATAAGCGAGCAAAACCTATGCATTTATCCTCATTTTTATTTAACTATGTGAATTAAAGTATACGCAAATTCGACATCCATCTTGTTCTTGCACAGGAATATGCATATCATATACTTCTCGTAATGCTTCTGAGTTAATAATCTCATTTGTTGGGCCATCTTTTACAAGGCGACCATCTTTTAATGCGACGATGCGATCTGAATACACGGAAGCAAAGTTAATATCATGCAAAACAATTACTACTGTTTTGCCTAATTCATCAACAAGCTTGCGTAAAATTTTCATAATCTGAACAGAATGCTTCATATCTAAGTTGTTTAATGGCTCATCCAATAAAATATATTCCGTATCCTGAGCAATTACCATCGAGATAAAGGCACGCTGCTTTTGACCACCAGATAGTTCATCCAAAAACTTATGCTCCATATCACCTAATGTCATATATTCAATCGCACGGTCAATATGCTGTTCATCTTCCGGAGTCAAACGACCTTTTGAGTATGGATAACGACCAAATGATACAAGCTCACGAACTGTTAAACGCACATTTAAATGATTTGACTGACGTAAAATTGCAACACGTTTCGCAAAATCATTGGACTTCATTTTTTTAACATCACTTTGATCTAAAAATACTTCACCTGTATCTGCATCAAGCAATCGACTTACCATTGATAATAATGTTGATTTACCTGCTCCATTCGGTCCGATAAATGAAGTGATTGCTTTTGGCTGTATAGTTAATGAGACATCCTCAACGACCGGTTTTTTTCCAAAGCTTTTAGAAAGCCCTTTAATTTCAATCATCCTGCTTTCCTACTTTCCCTCAGTATTAGGTAAATAAAGTAAAGTCCACCGACAAAGTTAATAATAACGCTGATCGTTGTACTTAACTGGAATACATGCAGTACTAAGAACTGCCCACCGACAAGTGCAATAATACTAATTAAACTCGCACCCACTATTAAAACGGAATGCTTGTACGTAGCAAAAAACTGATAGGCTAAGTTTGAAACGATTAAACCTAAAAATGTAATCGGACCAACTAGCGCAGTAGATGTTGCAATTAAAACTGAAGATAAAATTAATACTTTCAATACTATTCTATCATAATTTACACCTAAGTTTATTGCGTTCTCTCGACCTAGTGACATGACATCCAAATCACGCAATAATCGGTAACCGTATATAAATGAAGCCCCTAATATAATGACCGCAATGAGTAGCAGCTCTGTTTTCACATTCATGAAACTAGCAAACAAACGCGACTGTAAGCTTTCATATTCTACCGGGTCGATTATTACTTGTAAAAATGTTACAAAACTGCCGAGCAATGTCCCGATAATCATTCCGGCAAGTAAAAGCAGGAAGATCGGATGTTTATCTGCACGGAACAAGAATCGATATAAAATCAGGGCGAAAATTACCATCGCCACAATTGATAAACCAAAGTTTAAATAACGACTTACTACAAAGATTGATGCTGAGCCTGCAAAGAAGAAAATAATCGTTTGCACTACTTCATACATCGAATCGACACCCATCATTGAAGGTGTCAGTAAACGGTTATGTGTAACCGTCTGGAATGTAACGGTCGCATAAGCAATCGCCGTACCAGTTATAATCATTGCCGCAATACGTTCTAATCGCTTTGGAAAGGCATAACTGAATCCGCCTTGAATATTGTAAAAAGCAAATAACGCTATACACACTAATGCGATAATTGCTAAGAAGATTAGCTTCGTACTATTTTTTCGCATATGCTTTCCCCCTAAACAACATTACTAAGAAGATTGCACTGCCGATTACCGCAACAGTTGTGTTTACTGGTATTTCAAACGGGTATACTATTAAACGACTTAAAATATCACACATTAATAGGAATGCTGCACCTAAGAAAATAGTATGTGGAATTGTTTTACGTAAATTGTCCCCCATATATAATGAAACCAAGTTCGGTACGATTAACCCGAGGAAAGGTATAATTCCTACCGTCAAGACAACTGTAGTGGATATAATCGCTACCAGTACTAAACCAAGATTCAATACGGTACGATAGCTTAAGCCAAGATTTTTGGCAAAATCTTCACCCATACCAGCCACTGTAAACTTATTGGCATATAAGTACGCTAGGAAAATTGCAGGTACTGCTACATAAAGCAATTCATAGCGACCTGATACAACAAGCGTAAAGCTCCCTAGAAAGAATGTATCCACACTTTGTAACACATCTGCTTCATACGCAAGAAATGTTGAAATGGCACCAATAATATTTCCATACATAATCCCGATAAGGGGCACAAAAATAACGTCCTTGAATTTAATGCTTTCAAGAAGACGCATGAAAACCATCATACCGATGAGTGCAAATGTAAAACTGAAGAGAATCTTCTCCATATATCCTACACTTGTGAAAAATATCATTGATACAACGATACCTAGCTTTGCCGCATCGAGCGTACCAGATGTTGTCGGCGATACGAATTTGTTACGGCTTAAGCTTTGCATAATTAATCCAGAAATACCCATCCCTGCCCCGGCAAGTATAATTGCCATTAATCGCGGTACTCGACTCATTAAGAAAATTTGCATTTTATCTGAATCCCAATCTAATAAATCAGATGGCTTAATGTCGATAGCTCCGATAAACAATGATAAAAAGGACAGGACGATGGTCGCTACTACGAGCATCCAAAGTCTCATTACATTCTCCCACTATTCTATATATATTTTAACTTTATTTAAATTGCGTAAATTCTAAATGAAAATGAGAATCAACTCTTTCCCTACATCATTATATAATTGCTAATAATGAAAATCAAACAGACAATTTACATTAACTTGTATTAAAAGAGGAATATATTGAAAAATGTATTTTTAGAGCGATTCTTCGTTTTATATACAACATCCCGTATGTATTCTAATAGAAAAAAATTGAATAGAAAAAAGACCACAATTATTAAAATTGTGGCCTTACATTTACATGCGATATGTTTTTTTATTTATACTGTACTTATTTATTGCTTCGCGGTTTACATTATAGCCAAGCCCCTTTGTTTTTGGAACGGTAATGTATCCATCTGTAACGGTTACTTCCGGTTGAATAATATCTTCATGCCAATAGCGTTCAGAAGCAGCCGTATCCCCAGGCATTATAAAATTTGCAAGACTTGTCAGTGCTACATTTTGCGCACGGCCAATACCCGCTTCCAGCATTCCCCCGCACCACACAGGAATATGGTGTTCCATACAGTAGTCATGGATACGCTTCGCCTCGCTAATACCGCCAACTCGCGCAATTTTAATATTTATCACCTGACAGCTTCCTAGTTGAATCGCTTTTCTCGTATCCTCTAAAGAAGTAATACTCTCATCCAAACAAATCGGTGTTTTTATCTGCTTTTGCAATATGGCATGATCGATAAGGTCGTCATGCGCTAATGGCTGCTCGATCATCATTAAATTGAATGCATCCAGCTCTTTTAATCGATCAATGTCACCCAATGTATACGCAGAGTTTGCATCTGCCATTAAAGGAATTGCCGGGAATGCTTGCCGTATTGTTCGGATCAGCTCAATATCTTTTCCCGGTTTGATTTTTACTTTAATACGCTTATAACCTTCATCCAAAAACTGCTGAATTGTATGGACCAGCTGTTCATCTGTAGGTTGTAAACCGATGCTGATTCCTACTTCAATTTTTTCCTGGACACCGCCAACAGCCGTTGCCAACGATCGGTTCGTCAATTGAGCATAAATATCCCACACCGCGCCTTCAATCGACGCTTTCGCCATGTTATTGCGTCGGATCGTACGGAATCGCTCATACACATCATCCGGATGCATTAATTCTTTCCCGAGTAATGAAGGGATCAAAAAATCCTCCAATACATGAAGTGAAGTTTTAAATGTTTCTTCTGTGTAGGAAGGCTCTTCAAATGCAACCCCCTCACCCCAGCCGACTACACCACTTTCATCCGTCGCTTCCACAACTATAAAACGCTTGTCTTGCATAGTCCCTAAGCTTGTCGTAAACGGAGTTTTCATTCGCATCACTAGCTCATGTATTGTCACTTCTACTAATTTCATCTTTATTGCTCCTAATAATATTTAGCTGCGACATCATTCACTGATAAATTAAAGAGCAAATAATGAACGCTTTACAAGTAAGTAATGGCTAATATTATCATTTATTTTGTGTAAATAAATTATTTTATAATTTTGATCAAACATTGCCTGTAAAATATTTCTCGTTTTATAGCGCCAATCTTCTGCCAACGCAACACTTTCCACTTTGATTTTCTGGAAATTCGTAGGGATAGGTAACAGATAGGCATCATGAATAAGCGCCTCTTCTTTATTAAACTTTTGCTCCGGATCCAATGTCGGAAGGCCTACCATATTCTCTTCCCAATTCACTACCGGCTTTGCTTCATCCAGTAATTCTTCCACTTTCGCATCCCAGCGCAAGTAATCATTATCAACAAGTTGCCACTCTACACAAAGACGATCTGTAGGCAATACCCGATTGAACGGGTCTTCCATTTCACCGTAGCAATTTTCTATATAAGTATCGCTATAACTACGCAACTTTGAAAAGTTCAAAAATCCGCTGCGCGCTTCAAGTGGATCAAACGTCCAGCGGCAAGTTCTGTAACCGCGCTCTATTGCGATATCCTTTAAGTAATTTTTAAGCAATTCTCCAACGCCTTGCTCACGATAATTACGCTTCACACCAATCATATGGGAATATAAGTATATATTCTCATCCATATATCCAGGGCAACTATAGTTAAAACCAATTATTTCATCATTTAAATATGCACCGAGTACAATCCCGCCATTGCGAATCGTCGCAATTGTTTGATGTACTGGAATGCTGCCGACAGCCCAAATTTCATGCTCTAGCTTTCGTGCCTCTTCAATTTGTTCAATTGTCGTTAATTCTTTAATCGTCACTGATTCTAACATAATTCTGCCTCCCCTATAGTTACTTTTCTTCATACTTAAAAACGCCTTGCTTTACTTAGTGTCTCTCCGCAATCATGCTTTGTCGCATGATTTTTGAAAAAGATGTGTAACCATCGGGAATGTTCTACATATATCGGTTACCCCGGTTATTTTCGACCAAATGTAGCGAAATTAACCCAAATGGGTCTCTTTCGGCAAAAGTTTTTGACAATCGCTGAAAGAAGTTCATGTGAAGAATCGATACTTCCTTACTGAAAGAATTTATAGCGCTTCTTTAAGTATCATCCCAATCCCATTATATACCACAGACTACCTTTTTAAGTAGTTAACTTTTATTATTCCTTATTGACCAAAAGAAAAAACCTTTATTTACAGAAATTCTGTAAATAAAGGTTTGATGATTATTAATTATTTAATACCGCGCATTGCTTTAGAGATGATTGGCGAAATCAGGAGGATAATAACACCTAATACAACCGATAAACCACCTAATACACCGAAGTAAGTTGTTTCAGATACGATTCCGTAAACTCGAACTAACTGTGCATTAATTGCTTGTGCAGCAGCTGATGCCAGGAACCATAACGCCATTGTTTGGCCTGCGAATGCAGCTGGTGCCAATTTCGTTGTAGCTGATAAACCAACTGGTGAAAGCAATAGCTCACCTAATACTAACAGGAAGATTGAGAATACAACCCAAAGTGGGTTTACTAACGTATCTTCTGGAGTTAAAACGATTGCTGCGATCATTACGAAGAATGAAATACCTGCAAAGAATAAAGATAAAGCAAATTTCTTCGGAGTTGATGGTCCGCGATCCGCTAATTTCGTCCACATAAGCGCAAACATTGGCGCTAAAACGATGATGAATAACGGGTTAAATGACTGGAACCATGCAGCCGGAATTTCAAAGCCCCATAAATTTAAGTTTGTACGAGTATCAATGAACGTTGCAATGACTGTTGAAGATTGTTCAGCAATTGCCCAGAACATTACCGCACAAATGAATAATGGGATATATGCTAATAGACGAGATTTTTCGTCTGCATTTGTTTTTGGACTACGATACATATAAATAATAAATAACGTAGGAATCATTACACCTAAGAATGTAATTAATAATGAGAAGTTTTCAATGCTTGCGTTACCTGTTTGGTAAGCTACAAAACCTAAAATTACAATAATTAAACCACCAATTGTGAAGTTACGTGTTGTCGTTTTCTTCTCTTTATCTGATAGTGGGTTAGGTGCTACAGAACCTGCTAAACCAAGGCTCTTTTGTGACATTAAGTAAACAACTAAACCGATGAACATACCTACCGCAGCGACACTGAATCCTGCATGGAAGCCCCAGTTTTTTTGGAATAAACCAACTAATAAAGGTGCCAGGAAACCACCCATGTTGATACCCATATAGAAAATAGAGAATCCTGAATCACGACGTGCATCATTTTCTGCATACAAGTCACCAACTACTGATGAAACATTTGGCTTTAATAAACCAGTACCAATGATGATAAAGAACATCGATAAGTATAATGCTGATACACCAAGCGGCAAGGCCAATAATATATGACCAATCATAATTAATATTCCGCCATAGAATATCGCTTTACGCATACCAGTAATACGGTCAGCGATCCACCCGCCGATAATACCTGACATGTAGATTAATGAACCGTAAATCGACATGATGATGTTAGCTTGCGTACGATCTAGTCCTAATCCACCATCTTTAACTGCATAGTACATGTAGAATAGTAGAATGGCACGCATACCATAATATGAAAAACGTTCCCAAAACTCTGTAAAGAATAGTGTAAACAACCCTTTAGGTTGACCGACAAAACCAGTTTGAGGAACGGACTTCACAATTTCTTCTTTTGAATACATTTGAAATCCTCCCGATTAATAAATATTCTGACAATAAACTCCGTCGTCTGTTGTCTGACATTTGAAATAATATACTTGAACACTTTAGCCTAATAGTTGATTAAAATCAACAAATAATCAAAATGTTATAATTTTATGTTTTTTCATTATTTTCAGATAAATAGAACAAATTACCACAACAGGATTTTTGTATTATAAAACAATTAATTCAGTAAAGAAATTATTTTGACTTTTCAACTAGATAAAGATTTAATAAAAAAAGCTAGAGTACGATGCAACCACAACGTACTTTAGCTTGTTATCTCCATTATTACTTTACCACATAAATTTCATACTTCTGATAATCCGCCTCTTTAAGTTCAAGCGTTAATAATGTACCCTCTTCTTCATATTCCGTTTCTAAAACAGTTGCCTGCTCATTTAAATAGGAAACAATTCCACCCTGATTATATGGAATAAGCATTTGACATGTAACATAATTAGCAAAAATTTGTTGTTTGATTTGTTGAAGCAACTCTTCCAGTCCTACATCTTCCTTCGCAGAAAGCCAAATATTGTCCCCGCTAACTAATGGATATTCCACATCAGCCAAGTCGGATTTATTGTATACATATATAGTAGGAATATTTTCAACATCAATCGCTTTTAATGTTTCATTCGTTACTTCCATCATAAAACGGTATTCTTCATTTGATACATCTACAACATGCAGCAGCAGGTCGGATTCTCGTGCTTCTTCCAATGTCGATCGGAATGCTTTTACTAAGTGATGTGGCAGTTTGCTAACAAAACCAACCGTATCAGTCAGTAAAAAGGATTTATTATCTTCCAGTTCAATATTACGGACTGAAGTTTCAAGTGTCGCGAACAACATATCCTTTTCAAACACTTGCTTTGTATCATCTTGCCCCGCCTTCGCAAGTAACTGGTTCATAATCGTGGACTTTCCTGCATTTGTATAACCTACAATTGATACGACAGGTACTGCATTTTTACGGCGTTGCTTGCGCTGTGTTTCACGCTGTTCTTTAACGGATTCAAGTTCTTTCTTGATTTTCGAAATCTGATCTTCAATTTTACGACGGTCAAGTTCAAGTTTTGTTTCCCCTGCACCACGGTTTTTAAAGCCGCCGCCTGTTCCTCCCCCTTGACGGGATAGTGAAGCATGGAGCCCAACTAGACGCGGAAGCATATACTGTAATTGAGCGAGCTCTACTTGTAATTGCGCTTCACGTGATTTTGCACGGCGGCTGAAAATATCTAAAATCAGCATTGTACGGTCAATTACTTTACATTGTAAATCACGCTCTAAATTACGGATTTGTGACGGTGAGAGTTCATCATTAAAAATAATAATGTTGGCATCTGTTTCATCAAAGAACGCCTTAATTTCTTCAATTTTCCCTGTACCTACATAATGTGAAGGTGTCACACGTTCTAGATTTTGCGTCACCATGCCGACAACTTTTACATCTAAAGCTTGTGCTAAATTTTCCAACTCTTCCATTGAGTAATCAAAATGCTCATCCTTTTGTAAATTGACGCCAACTAATACACCGCGTTCAATTAATACTTCAACATCTTTCAAATTTTTGCCTCCTTGCTACCATCTATAGTTTTTCCCCATCGTAACATACAATTCAAAAGCCTGTACAATGACAACATATAAGCGCATTATGATACTATAGGGAAACAATATTTTGAAAAAAGAAAAGGCGGTTTTTATGGAATTCGAACAAATGAAAGTGCGGCTTCATGCACTCATTTCTAATAAAACACTACTTCAAGCAACTATTAGCCAGCCACGTCAAAAATCCAGTGACTTAAAACGGGTCAAACTCAAGCCCGTAGAAATTCGCGGAGAATATATGATCCAACTGGAATATCAATATGAGCGCATTTTAAAGCATGAAAATATAACAGTTGAAGATTTAGCCGCGAAGCTCGATGCTCTTTTTGAACAGTTCCGGCAAGTACATGCTGAGTTTCAGGAGCAGACTGTACAAGTGCAACTCTCGAAGAAAAATAAAGTGCTTTGGAAATCTGATCAAAATGCGACAACTAAACAAGTGAACTTATCCCATAACCGAAAAAAACAATATCTATTGGATGATTCCCGTATTCACCCGTTTTTAGTCCGTTTAGGAGTGCAGTCAGAGGATGGGAAAATAAAGAAACAGAAATACGATAAGTTTAAACAAATCAATCGCTTTGTTGAGTTTATCGATGATTCTTTAGCCCATTTGCCGAAAGATAAAACTATTCAAATACTAGATTTCGGTTCTGGTAAGTCCTATTTAACATTCGCTTTGTATCATTACTTAAAAATTGAAAAGGGTCTTGATATACATGTCACAGGCCTTGACCTCAAAAAGGAAGTGATTGAGGAATGTAACCGGATTGCAGCAGATTTACAATATGAAGATCTACAGTTTTTAGTTGGGGATATTAATGACTTCAATGAAGAAACTTCTGTAGATATGGTCGTAACCCTTCATGCTTGTGATGTTGCGACAGATATGGCATTAGCCCGTGCTGTAAAATGGGGCGCAAAAGTTATTTTAAGTGTTCCTTGCTGTCAACATGAATTGAACCGTCAGCTGCAGGCACCTGCATTATCGATTATGACACAGCATGGCTTAGTGAAGGAGCGCTTTGCCGCATTGGCTACGGATTCAATTCGCGCTGAACTTTTATCACTTGTCGGCTATGATACACAGTTATTGGAATTTATCGATATGGAAAATACTCCAAAGAATATTTTAATACGTGCTTATTTCACCGGGAAGAAGCCAACAAGTGAGCAGCGATTAAAATATGACGAATTTGTACGCTTTTTGAATGCGAAGCCATTTTTGGAAAATGAGCTACAAAATTTACTATAATACCAAAACAGTTTACTCGTTTAGTTGTATTTTTTCTATCTTTCGACTAAAAATAATTACTTATTCACCTTTTCCTTTTGTTACAGAATTGTAAAGATTGATAAGGTTAGAGTAAAATTTGTATAGATTTTTTTAAGTTTTTGTTATGATAATTGAGGTTAATTTTTAAAATTATTTTAATTATATATATCCAGGAGGCATTCCATGTTTAGTTCAAAGAAGCAAGATCCGTTTTTTTCAGCCTTATTGAAAATTGCTGAAAATATGCGTGAAGGTATCCATTATGCAAATGATTTCCGCATTGAAACGGTTGCAGACTTAAAGGAAATTAGCATTCGTATGAAGCAATACGAAACAGCAGGTGATAAATTAATTCATGAATTAATTGTCATGCTTAATAAATCATTTATGACGCCAATTGAGCGTGAAGATATTTTATCATTAGCAATTCGTATGGATGATGTGTTAGATGGTGCAGAAGGTACGATTGCACATTTCGAAATGTTTTCATTAACAGAAATCGATGAATCGATGCGCGATTTCCTAGCATATATTGCCAAATCTACTGATGAAATCGTTAAAGCGATGGAACTATTAAACAAAAAAGATCTTGTTGGGATGCGTCAACACGCAATTTTAATTAAAGATTATGAGCGTGAATGTGATGAAGTTTTACGTTCTTCTATTAAAAAGCTGTTTTTAAACGAAAAAGATCCTATTCGTCTAATTAAATTCAAAGATATTTATGAACAGTTAGAAGAAATTGCCGACTACTGTCAAACAGTTGCTAATACAATCGAAACAATTATTATGCGTAATGCGTAATTAATGAGGAGTCCTTTTAATGAATACACTACTTATCATTACTGTCCTAGTAGTCTTTTTTGCACTTGCATTTGACTTCATTAATGGTTTTCATGACACGGCAAATGCGATAGCAACATCCGTTTCAACACGTGCGCTACCTCCTCGAGTAGCGGTAGTCATGGCAGCGTTTATGAATTTCTTGGGTGCCATTACATTCGTAGGTGTTGCAAAGGCGATTGCGTCAGATATTGTTGACCCTTTTACATTATCTACACCTGATGCACCATTAATCGGTACTGTTGTTATTTTGGCCGCTCTATTATCAGCGATCACTTGGAACTTAGTCACTTGGTATTTTGGAATTCCATCAAGTTCGTCTCATACATTGATCGGTTCGATTGCAGGTGCTGCCATTGCAGCATCTGGAGTCGGGGTTTTAAACTATAGCGGATTCACAAAAATCATCATTGCTTTATTAGCATCACCAATCATTGCGATTTGTGCTGGTTATATAATGATGACAATAATGAAATTCATTTTTAAGAATATGAACCTATATAAAACAAATAAAGGTTTCCGTATTATGCAAATTTTCACTGCTGCCATTCAATCATTTACCCACGGGACAAACGATGCTCAAAAGGCGATGGGTATTATTACGATGGCACTGATTGCAGCGAATTTGCAAACAACGGATGATGTACAGGGTTGGGTACGTTTTGCCTGTGCTTTAGCAATGGGTCTTGGTACATCAATCGGCGGTTATAAAATCATTAAAACAGTTGGCGGCAAAATTATGAAAATCCGTCCTGTAAATGGTGCTGCTGCAGACCTTGCTTCCGCATCCATCATTTTCGGTGCAACATTAATTCACTTGCCTGTATCAACAACACATGTTATTTCTTCTGCAATTATGGGTGTTGGTTCAGCTCAAAATGTAAAAGGCGTAAACTGGGGTATGGCTCGTAAAATTGTCACAACATGGATTATTACAATGCCTATTTCTGCTGTAATGGCAGCGATTATTTATACAGTATTAAATCTATTCTTTTAGTAAAGAGGAGAGGTATGTTTCGAAATTTTTTTTCGGACAAACCTCCCTCTTTTCTTTTTTTCTATGAATCCATTACACTGTATTTATGGAAAAAGAAAGGCGGTAATTTATGAAACAGTTCGCAGCATTCATTACAAAATTTGCAAAACCGATCGTTCTACTATGGTGTGCAATTTTAGTTGTTCTAGCATTTTTTGCGCTTCAACTCCCTTCTAAACTGCAAGGGGATGGGTTTTTCTATGATGGCGACCACTCGTATGTAACGCACGAGTTATCGGATACATTCAATTTACCCGCAAAAACGATTTTTGTGCTGTTTGAAAATAAAACAGATGAGGAAATTTCGTCTGCCCTTGAAAGATTAGAAACAATTGAAGAAATTCAAACAATAACATCTCCTGTAGGTGTCGAAGAATTAAATAAAGACGGCTATGCCTATGGAATGCTGGAGTTTGATAATTCGGTAGATGATTACTTCCCTATTATTGACGAGTTGCGTGAAAAGCTCGGCGAAGTTAACGGTATTTCCATTACAGGTGAACCGGTTATTTCAAAGGATATTAATGTAGCAAGTCAAAATGATTTAATTAAAGCTGAAACGATTGGTCTTCCGATTGCTTTAATCGTTTTATTGTTAGCATTCGGTACGATTGTAGCTTCTTTACTGCCTATTTTAGTTGGCGGTGCCACGGTTGTCATCACACTTGGTCTATTGGCTCTTTTAGGCGATAGTGTGAACTTATCGATTTTCGTTTTAAATATCGTCCCAATGCTCGGGTTAGCTTTAAGTATTGATTTTGCTTTGCTGCTTATTAACCGTTACCGTGAAGAACGCAACACACAATCCATTGAGCAGTCAGTTCAAATTGCTATCCAAACAGCAGGACGATCGATTATCTTCTCAGCGCTTTGTGTCATGATTGGTCTTGGTGCAATGATCGTCATTGATGTGGAAATTTTCATGAACATCGCGCTTGGCGGATCAATTGTCGTGTTGCTGGCTGTCTTAACTGGTATTACACTTTTACCGGCAACATTGATGCTTCTTGGTGACCGTTTAAATAAAGGCCGTGTTTTCCGAATAAAAGCGACTGCCTCTCGTTGGCAGAAGTTCGCCGCCTTTGTCATGAAACGACCTGTCACAATTATTGTTGTGGCCATCATTCTGTTATGTGTTGCAATGGTGCCGATCAAAGATATCGAGTTAACGATCCCTTCTACGGAATCATTGCCGGAATCATATGAATCGCGCCAAACCTTTGATACGCTCGATGAACAGTTTGGGCTTGCCGATAATACACCGGTATTCCTTCTGGCAGAAAATGAAGATGCCGCTGCTTGGGATACGAAAGAAGGACGCGAAAAAATATTCGATATTCAGCAGCAGCTGTTGGATGACCCTCTTGTCGGTCGTGTAACATCGATGTTTACTGTAGCCAATATTGAGTCCGTTGAAATGTGGGAAATGGCGAACAGCAACCCACAAGCTCCCGGTGCACTGGATGAAGTGGCGGAAAACTTTATTCAGGAAGACAAAATGTATATGGTCGCTTATTTAAATGCTGAAGGTTCTTCATTTGAAGCTCAGGATTTTGTACGCGACTGGAGTGAAAAAGACTTAGGCGTCGATTTCGCTTTGTCCGGTCAAGCGAAATTCAATCAGGAAATCTTTGATGAGATTGCCGGCAAAGTACTTATTGCCATTGCGATTATCATTGTATCTACCTTCTTCATTTTAATGATTGCATTCCGTTCGATTTTAATTCCGTTGAAAGCAATCTTAATGAATATCCTTGGCTTAGGTGCGACATTCGGTATTCTTGTATACATTTTCCAATATGGCCATTTCGGTTTGGAAGCAACGACAATTGTATTGATTATTCCGGTGTTGACCTTCTGCTTAGTGTTCGGCTTAAGTATGGACTATGAAGTATTTTTAATTTCCCGTATTCAGGAAGAATATTTAAAAGGGGCAACTAATACGAAGGCAACGGTCGATGGACTTGTCTCGACAAGTAAAATCATTACATCGGCAGCGCTTATTATGATTGTCATTACAGGAGCATTCGCATTTACGGATGTCATGCCCGTGAAGCAAATCGGAGTCGGTATTGCGATCGCTATTGCTATTGACGCAACAGTCATCCGCCTGATGCTTGTCCCAAGCTTCATGAAACTGTTTGGCGACTGGAACTGGTGGCTGCCGTTTAAGAAGAATACGAGATAATGTTAATAAATAGTCGTCCGGCCTGTTGTAAGTGGGCTGGGCGGCTTTTTTTGTTTCTGTTATTAGAACATTTGTCGGGGGAATTAAAAATTCCGTTGCTTTTATTAGAAGACTGGGTGAAACTGGTGACTTTTCTTTTATTTATAGGGGGCCGGCTAACCGGGTTTGAGTTTATTAGAACAATTGGTGAAGATATTAGAAGAAATAGTGTGGATATTAATACTTCCGTTGCCTTTATTAGAAAACCAACACCACCGCCCCGCACCTCAAACAAAAAAATCCCCCCGCCGCTATACCGACGAAAAGGATTTTAGAAATTGAAGCAATCTGCCTAACCTAAATACAGCTGCTCCTCAAACGGAAGCATAACTGAACTTACATTGCTCGACTCTTCACTTTTGTTCAACTCGATTTGTTTCGGGTCTTTAGGTTCCCACAACATGTAAAATGCTTGAATTGCAATGACAATCACAATGGATGCTACTAAAATTGTACCGACGATAATTTTGACCATTTTATTTCCGGACATTTCTTTCGATGAATTCTGTTGTGTCATTCTTCAATTCCCTCACTTATCTATTTTGAAAGTCGGAAACCTTCCTCACGTAAATAAGCGACAGCGTCTTCACGCGTACCGAAAGATTCCTCTAAATTTCCTTGATGGTAAATATTCCAAGAACGGTCATTAAACTCCAGCTCTAGTTTTGTTCCTTCACGCGATGTCCATGTCTCGACAATCGGTAAAATCTCTTCTTCTTCCTCAGATAAATAGTTAATCGAGTCGCGCACTATTTCACGTAACGCTTCTTCACTATAGTCGCGAATATTAACAAGCCCGTTATCGCCAGCTTCTTTTTCATATTTCAATAAGTCGCCTACGAAAACAAAGCCATTGCCGTTTGGATGCAACTTTTCTACAACAATCGATTTTTCGTAAAGACTTTCTTCAAAGTGGTAGTTCACACGTTTTAATGAAATTTCCTTTTTAGTCAACTGAGGAAATGATTCGATAATTTCTTGTTTTTGTTCAAATGTTAGCATTGTCTGCTCCTTTTAAATGTCTTTTCAATTATTAAGTATACAGTGTCCGGCGAAAATTAAAAAGCGAAGCATATGCTTATCACATATGCTCCGCAACTTAGCCATATAAACTAGGTTATATCGTCTTATTGGCAGTCTCTTTAATCTGTTTTCGTTCTTCATAAATATTTTGAACGATTACTTTAATGACACAGTACGTAGGGATCGCAATCAGAATTCCGATAAACCCGGCAATATTACCTGCTGCCAATACGATTGAAATGACTGTCAACGGGTGAATATCCAAAGATCGTCCCATAACATTTGGTGTGATTAAGTTACTTTCTACTTGCTGTGCGACAAGCGTTACAACACCAACCCAAATAACGTCAAACGGATTATTCAGAAGTGCTACAATCACTGCCGGTACAAGGGAAAGCCACGGACCGATAAATGGAATCATATTCATAAAAAATGCAAATAAGGCAAGTAATAATGAATATTCCAAACCAATGATTAAATAGCCAATATACATCATGATTGCGAGTAAAAAGCTGACCAATACTTGTCCTTGTACATAGCTTCTTAATACGTTATCAATTTCTTCTAATGTTTTTTTCACCCATGTGCGGCGTTCCCCAGAAAAGATACCATAAATCTGAGGAGCGAATTTTTCATGGTCTTTCAACATGAAAATGAAGAAAAATGGTGCTAATACTAATGTTAATGTGACGGTTACCGCCCCACTTAAGAAAGAAACAAGATATTTACTACTTGCGACAGCAATGTCTTGTATCGAATTGGTTACAGATGCTATAAACTCTTCTACTTGCGGAGGTAACATCGGAATATTTTCCTTATTATCTAAAATAAAATCAGCTGCTTCTTCAATATCCTTAGCGATCGTCGGTGCATTTTCAACAAGTCTGTTTACTTGGTTTGCAATTGGAGTACCAACCAAAATCAAAAAACTTGCGAATAAACCCGCAATTATAAGAACAATCGTTATTAAACTACCCCATCTCGGCATTCCCCGTTTTTCCAATATACGCTGTAACGGCTCTGAAATATAATAGAGCACCCCACCGAGTAATAACGGTACAAGTATTGTCGTAAAAATGATGATAATCGGATTAAATATCGAATGAATTTCAATAAAGTATTTAATAATTAATAATGTTAATAAAATACCTACGCCAACTTGGAACCACAGTTTTCTTGTCATCGGCTCACTCTCTTTCCCAAACTTTCTTTTACTTTATATTTTTACTATAACTATGTACGTTTTAGCATGCCATAAAGGTTCATAAAATACAAAAAATAAAAAAGGTTTCTTCCGCAAAGGAGTCTTTGCGGAACAAACCTCTTAACTTTTATAGCCTTTTATCGTCAATTGAATTTAAATAGTCTTCGATTGTACCTACAACCGACTCCACACAGCCTTCGTCAAATGGCGAGATTAAGCCCGCTTCTTCAACAAGTTTTGTGAAAGCAAATGACCCGCCAAGACTGCATAAATGCAGATAGTCTTTCCAAGCACCATCAAAGTCTTCGCGTGAACGTTTCCAAAACTGGAATGCACAAATTTGCGCTAACGTGTAGTCAATATAATAGAATGGGCTTGAATAAATATGACCTTGTCGTTGCCAAAAAGCTCCTGATTCTAAATAGTCATGACCGTCATAATCGCGATGCGGTAAATACTTCGCTTCGATTTCTTTCCATGCAGCATTGCGCTCTGCTGGTGTCATTTGTGGATTTTCATACACGACATGCTGGAATTCATCTACTGCTACACCGTATGGTAAGAATAGTAACCCGCTGCTTAAATGCGAGAATTTATACTTATCTGTTTGGTGCTTGAAGAATAGCTCCATCCAAGGCCATGTAAAGAATTCCATACTCATAGAATGAATTTCTGCTGATTCATATGTCGGCCATAAGTATTCCGGAATTCCAATATTTCGGCTTGAATACACTTGGAATGCATGTCCTGCCTCATGTGTCAGTACATCAATATCTCCGGATGTGCCGTTAAAGTTCGAGAAGATGTACGGTGATTCGTAGTCTTCGATAAACGTACAGTATCCTCCGCTTTCCTTACCTTTTTTCGCAACTAAATCCATCAGGTCATGCTCGATCATATAGTTGAAGAACTCGCCTGTTTCCTTAGATAGTTCTTCGTACATTTTTTTACCGTTATCGATAATCCATTGCGGGTCACCTTGAGGTACGGCATTTCCTGTTAAGAATGTTAAGCCTTCATCATAGAATTTAAAGTCTTCCACACCGATGCGTTCTGCTTGGCGCTCATACAGTTTTGTTGCAAGCGGTACGATACTTTCACGCACTTGCTCGCGGAATTTGGCAACCATCTCTGCATTGTAGTCAACACGGTTCATATTGACATAGCCAAGTTCTACATAGTTTTTGAAGCCTAATTTTGTCGCAATTTCATGGCGAAGCTTCACTAAATCATCATAAATCTGATTGAACTTTTCTTTGTTTGAAGCATAGAAATCTGCACTCGCTTCACGTGCTGCTTTACGAACATCACGCTCTGTAGATTCTGCATATGGCCCAAGCTGTGCCAATGTCAAAGTTTTGCCATCAAATTCAATTTGAGCAGAAGCAACTAGCTTGCTGTATTCAGACGTTAATCTGTTTTCCTTTTGCATAAGCTCGATTACTGCAGGCGAGAAACCTTTTAATAAGTTCTCAGCTAATGCAAATAGTTGCGTACCCCATTTTTCTTCCAGTTGAGCACGGAATGGCGATTTTACTAGTTCCGTATAGTAATTAAATACAAGCTCATCTGCCATTGGGCTTACTTCATCGAAATGGTCACGCTCTTTTTGGTAATACTCATCGTTTGTATCAATTGATGCACGTACATAGACGATATTAGCCATTGTAGAAAATGTGTTGCGAATCGCATTTAATTTTTCAATAACTTCGCTTTGTTCATCTACAGTAGTTGCAGCTTTAAATTCCTCTAATAATGCTGCTGTCTGTTCTTTCATTTGTTCTAAATCCGGTCGTTTATAATCAAAGTCTTTAAATGTTACCAAACTCATTCACCCCATCTGTTCACTTCATTCGGAATTCGAAATTCCCTCTTTTATTATTTATGATTATGGCATAAATTGCAATTATTTTCAGAATATTTATCTAGCTTTATTTTAGGCTAATAGACATAAAAAATAAGCAGCCGAGAAAAGGTCTCAGCTGCTTATGCCAGTCATTATATTTTGAACTTATTCATTTCCAATACAACTTGTTGTGAATGGTTATCCAATTCTTCAACCGCTTTTGTTAAATCATCGACTACGAGTGTTTGTTCATCAGAAGCAAGAGCCAAATGTTTTGCATAGTCGGATGTATCATTTACTAAACGACTCATTTCTTCAGTCGAAGCTAAAATTTGTTCTGCACCTGCTGACATTTGCTCAACAACTGCTGAATCGTCCTGAATTCGATTATTGACATTCAATACAGAATTTAAAATTTGATCTAAGCGTTGACCAATTTCACCTACTGCCATCGTTCCTTCTTTAACATCTGTTGTTGTCATATCAATCTCAACTAGTAATCGATCCGTAATATGCGAGAATTTTTGGAGATGACCCGAAATTTCCTCCGCAGATGTACGGGACATTTCAGCCAGCTTCTTCACTTCATCAGCTACAACCGCAAATCCTTTTCCTGCCTCTCCGGCACGTGCTGCTTCAATTGCTGCATTAAGCGCCAGTAAATTCGTCTGATCCGAAATATTCGTAATGACTGTTACCATTTCTTTAATTGAGTGGAAGTTTTCTCCCATTTCTTTTACTAGCTTAGCCGTATTTTCTACCGATTTTTCTACCCCTTGAATCTGGCCAACTACCTTACCGGAACTTTGTGCACCATCTTCAACAAGGCTCGTCATATCGGAAGAAATCTCAGCAATCTCATTAAATGTATCGGCCAGTTTCTGAATGCCGATTGCCATTTCATTCATCGCAGCATTTACTTCATTATTGCTTACTTGCTGTAATGTCCCGCTGTGTGATATCGTGGCGATATTTTCCACCATTTTTTCATTTGATGTGTTCACACGTTCCGTAGATGTTTCGATTAGATCGACTACTTCTCCCAGCCCATCTGTACGTTCCTTCAATACTTGGAATGTGGCTGATAACTCGACAAGCGAGCTTTGGAAGTTTTTTGCGAATGCTGTAATTTCATTATTCGTTTTAAAATTCAGCTTATCCAACATAGCCTGTGATTCAACAATATCACCTGAAGCTAGATTTTCTGCTGCTTTATTTAATGTTTGTAATGGCGATAACGCTCGACGGATATAAGTATAAATACCGATTAAAGCTACTATAAAAATAATAATGAAAATGAGCGCAATAATTGGGACAATCTCTTTTGCTACATTTTTTGTTAACGATGAAACATACGATGCATCGATATCAACACCTAAATAGGCAATCGTTTTCCCTGCATCATTTTTAATCGGAACAATACCGGTAATATATTCACCAAAATCACTGCTTAAAAGGTCTGATGCAAATTGGCCGTCTTCGATAACGCGCTCAATATGCTCGTACTTTGTAGAACCCGATGCGTCACCCAGCTTCCCGGCATTTTCAGTATCATCTGCCGGCATGCCATCAACTAAAAATGTAACTTCCCCATTTTCTTCTGGTACAAAATAGGTATAGGCATACATGACACCATTGTATTCACGTAATTCATTCAACTGTTCACGTAATGCCCAATATGTTGCATTTTCTTCTGGTTCTTCAATAAGCTGCTCATACTTTTGTACATCTATGTAATTTACAATATTACTAGCTACTTCTATCGTACGTTCCTTCACTGATGACTGAACTGAACGTGCTGAATTAAACTGAAGCATAATAACTGTTAATAGTAAAATAACGGCGAAAATAATGCCAATCATCAATATGATTCTACTACCTAATTTATCCATTCTTTTCATAGCCTATTTAATCTCCTAATATAATATTTAATTGTTAAATTTATTTTGAATTAAAGATTAATTAAAAGCAATGTCTTTTAATGAATACTATATGTTATTAATGAATAATAAGAAAATAGCACTATCAATTTCCCGTTAGTTTCCAGAATTGATGAAAGCACAAAAAAAGCCCAAAGAATCATCTTTGGGCTTACATTTTTTATTCTCCTAAATCAGCATTGTGGTACACGCGTTGCACGTCTTCCAAATCTTCCAATGCATCAATCATTTTTTCAAATTTCACTAAATCATCACCAGTTAAAGCAACATCTGTCATTGGCAGCATCGTTAACTCTGCTACAGTAAATTCTTCAATGCCTGCACCCTTAAATGCTTCTTGTGTAGCATGGAATTGTTCCGGCTCAACATAAACGATAATTGTGCCTTCTTCATCCATAATGTCACGCATATCTAAATCCGCTTCCATTAAAATTTCAAGAATCTCATCTTCTGATTTATCTTCAATTCCGAATACAGCTGTATTTTGGAACATATGCGCCGCTGAACCAGATACGCCCATGTTACCGCCATTCTTACCGAATGCTGCACGTACTTCAGAAGCTGTACGGTTTACGTTGTTTGTTAATGCATCAACGATTACCATTGTACCAGCGACACCGAAACCTTCATAGCGTAACTCATCGAATTGCTCATCGCCGCCACCTTTTGCTTTGTCGATTGCTTTTTCAATAATATGTTTTGGTACAGAATAAGTTTTTGCACGTTCTAAAACCGTTTTCAGTGCACGGTTAGATTCCGGGTTTGGTTCACCTGATTTTGCTGCTACGTAAATTTCACGACCGAATTTAGCGTAAATACGACTATTTGCTGCGTCTTTCCCAGCCTTTTTATCTTTAATGTTATTCCACTTACGACCCATTTTGTTCACTCTCTTTCATACTCTATTAGTAACGTTATTTAAAAACGAAAAAATATATTTAACTTATTTATTATACATAAACTTGAAATAATTTTAAATTACTCTGCATAAAAAAATGTTAAAACCTATAGCATTTTTTCTATGCTATAGGTCACGTTTATAATTGGGAAGCCTCTAAGCTAAATGTATCCCCGCCTTGAAGTGTACCGGCATTATAGCCTTTTTTGAACCAGCGCATCCGCTGCTCGCTTGTACCATGTGTAAAGCTTTCCGGGACGACATATCCTTGCGCTTCCATCTGTAATGTATCGTCGCCAATGGCATTTGCTGCCGTTAACGCCTCTTCAAAGTCGCCTTCTTCCAAATAGCCCTTGTCCTGAACATGGTGCGCCCATACACCTGAATAATAATCCGCCTGAAGTTCCAGACGTTTCACCGCTTCATTGTACTTGGCTTGTGATACTTTTCCGTTTAGCGCATGTACTTGTTCGGATGTGCCCAATAATGTTTGGACATGGTGACCAACTTCATGTGCAACTACATAAGCCATCGCAAAATCACCCGGTGCATCAAACCGGTTTCTTAATTCTTTATAAAAACTTAAGTCAATATAAAGCTTATAATCTGCCGGACAGTAAAATGGTCCAACCGCAGCACTTTGCATCCCGCACCCAGAGCTTACACTATCCGTAAATAATACGAGCGTCGGGTTTTCGTAAGTCATCCCATTATCAGCAAACAATTGTTGCCATATATCTTCTGTATCCGCGAGTACTACAGAAACGAATTCCGCAAGTTCCTCTTCTTCAGCGGTCGGTTCATAGTTTTCAGAAGTTGCACCGTTTTGTGTAATGCTCTTTGATACTTCCGAAACAACATCCCCTGCATCTTCGCCATTAAGTAATGTGAAAATAATAGCAATAATTATCCCGACTCCGCCAAGACCTCCGCCGATTTTCCCGGCACTCATCCCCCGACGATCTTCCACATTACTGCTTTTTCGTCTTCCTTTCACATCCATAGCTATTCCCTCCATATGAATCTTTACATACTTTGCCATATAATTACCCTTAACTGTGCTTCTTATAACAGACAGTAGAAAATAACATTAGTTAACCAACCAAAGAATAATAAAAAACGAAACGGATGATGCCCACTTCGCTTTTCCTTATAAATCCGCTTCAATTTTTTCCATCAATGCCTCGCAGCCTTCTAAACATAGGTCGTACGTTTCCTGGAAATCTCCCGTATACCAAGGATCGGGAACATCTTTTTGATGTGTCGTCAAATCAAGGAAACGGAACACTTTTGCATCTGCTTCTGCACGCAGCATTTCAATCGTATTTTTCACGTTGCTTTCATCCATACAGACAATATAGTCAAAGCTGTCTAAATCGGAAGTGCGTAACTGTCTTGCAAGCATACCGGTTGTCATAATTCCGTATTCCTGTAATTTCGCCGTTGTCCCTTTATGCGGGGGTTCCCCAATATGGTAATTGCTCGTGCCTGCTGAGTCGACTGTAATTTTATCCGTTAAACCGCGTTTAGCGATTAAATCACGCATAACAGCTTCTGCCATAGGAGAACGGCAAATATTGCCCAAACATACGAATAGTACTTGCTTCATCTCTTTTCCACTCCTAATAAAGAAGCCGCACGAAAGTTTCCGCGCAGCTTCTGTTATTTTACTTCTGGGTGCATTTCTTTCAAATGCTCTGTTAATCGGTTCAGCTCATCTTCCAAAAATTGAACGGATTGTTCACGGCCTTCTTTTCCTGCGCCAACCGTAAATGGCTTACCGTAAATTAAATAGCCTTTTTGACGTTTGAATACACCTTTCGCATCTTTCGGACCGATATAAGCAGCCGGCAAAATTTCTGACTTCGCCAACTGGGCAATCGTCACTGCACCGGCTTTTAATTCCGAGTTTTCCGAGCTTCTCGTTCCACTCGGGAAGATTCCGACTACTTTTCCTTCTTTGATAAGCTGACGAGGGATTTTAATAACACTTGGTCCCGGATTGTCACGATCCACCGGGAATGCATTCAATCTCGTAATTAGCCAGCCTAACCCTTTTACATCAAACAGTTGTTTCTTAGCCATAAAATGTACTTCTTTTGGCAGCATCGATATCCCCAGGTTCAAAATATCGATATAGCCATTATGAGTACAGGCAACGACAAAGCCGCCTTCTTTCGGTATATTTTCTTTTCCATATACCTTTGCCTTGGACCCGTTAACCCCTAATATTCCATATACAACTCTTGCAATAAATTTATACACGTTTCATTCCTACCTTATCGTTAATCTCACTTCATTTTAATTGAAAGTACTACCTTCATTCAATGACTACTGTTTTGCCGTAGTTCCTGCAATTTGCTCGATTAATGGAGGCAGCCACTCTTCAAGCTGACTGAACGAAAATCCTAATTGCTCCGCCTTGTCATTTTTCATATACCATGTGGCTGGAATGGCGTATGGTGAACGGATTTCCTCTGTCCCAAGCAATGCTATTTTAGCACGTTCGCCTGACTTTTCTTCAATAAGAGAAATGAAGTCTTTTAAAGAAATGACCCCATTTGCTGTCGCATTAATCGGTCCTTCCACAACATGATCATTACCTGCCCACTGTAAAAAAAGGGCAGCTTCTGTTGCCTGAATGAAGGACATTTCTGCATCCATATTTAAAAATCCGATTGGTTCCTTATTAATTATGCGCTCAATATGGAAATGCAAACGGCGCGTATAATCATCTTCTCCCATGACGATTGGGAAACGAACTGCAACTACAGGAAACTCGGCAAATTTATAAAATACCGCCTCTGCCAGACGCTTTCCTTCACCATACGTAAATTCATGTGTATCCCCCATGATAATGCCATATGAAGTCGGATCGAAATCTTCTTCAGAATGCGGCTTGCCATCTGCTTCATATACAGCTAATGTAGATGTGAAAACAAGCTTGCCGATTTTCCCATTGAACAGATCGCACAGCTGTTTTGCTTCGTTTGGCGAATAACAAATATTATCATAAACAATATCAAATGTACGGTTTTCCAATGCTTTCTCAAAAGCTGCCGTATCTTTTCGATCCACTTTAATATGCTCTACTGCATCGCCAAATGGATTTTCCGACATTCCGCGCGTGACAATTGTTACTTCATGCTTTTGCTCCAATAAAAGTTCCACTAATTTACGGCCAAAAAACCGGGTCCCGCCTAATACTAAGATTTTCTTCATCTACGATCACTCCATTCCAATTAATAGATCTAAATCAATTGTAATTTCCTGTAATTGAATACTTTCTTTATCGTCAATATGCCAGCCCATCGGTGTCATTTCAAGTAGGTTTTGTACTAAATGGGATTCAAGCGGTACTGTATACGTAATTCTTTTTACTTCTGTATTTGCAAAGCTTGCTTTAAATCGCTCTACAGTTTGGGAATTTGTATAGCTTTCCTTTTCCGAATCTGCAAACGCCTGTTTACGCAGTTCTTTTAGGTAATTTTCCTGTGGCACGACTTTAATTACTTTACCGCCTCGCTTTAACAGACGTTTAAATTCATCGTAATTTGCTGGAGATAAGATATTTAAAATCGCATCAAAAGATTGCTCGTTGAACGGGCTATTCGCTAAATCACCGACACACCAAAGCTCTTCGGGATTATACTTTGCCGCTGCAATTATCCCTTCTTTTGAAATATCGATTCCTACACCAACTGGGCAATCAAGCTGTTGGCAAATACGATGTAAATGAGACCCCTCGCCGCAACCTGTATCTAAAATTATCGGTTGATCTACAGTGATTTCCCGGGCAATCGCTGCTTGTAATCGATCATAGATACCTGCTTGAATGACAGTATGGCGAGAATCGAATAATTCTTTTCCATACATTGAGTGGACAGGACGGTTTAACATATAAACATAGCCTTGTTTTGCCACATCGAATGTATGATTTGATAGACAGCTCATTTTTCCTTCATTACTTATCTCTATTTCCTGTTTACAAATAGGACATGCAAAAAGTCGGCTATTGAATTGAAACTGCTGAATACTTAACGCTCGTTTTGATAATAGACCCATGATGGATCCTCCTTCATATGTGTTCGCTAGTATCGTACCATAAACTCATTCAAATAAAAAAAGGAAATAGTGGTCACTACTCCCTTCAAATACTTTCAATCTATAATAGTTGGCTCGTTGTCACAAATTCATAGCCTTCTTCTTTTAAATACAATATGACATCCTCTAATGCGTCTGCGGATTGCTGGTGAATATCATGCATCAAAATAATGCCATTGTCCTTTGCTTGTGCCTTTAAATTCGCCAATGTCTTTTTAGGTGTTTTATGCTGCCAATCAAGTGTATCGATATTCCACAGCACTGGCGTTAAATCAATCGACTCCCGTACTTTTTCATCCAATGCTCCAAACGGTGGACGATACATCGTAGGCGTCTTTCCTGTTGCATTACAAATTGCCTCGTTTGCCCGGTCAATTTCTGCCTGAATTTGTTGTACGTTTAGCTTCGTTAAATTTTTGTGGCTCCACGTATGATTGGCAATTTCATGACCGAAAGCATCCGCTTTTTTCACGACATCTGGATACTTTGCAGCATTTTGACCGATTACAAAAAATGTTGCTTTCACTTCATACTTTTGCAAGGTCATTAAAATTTGATTGGTCACATTTTTATGGGGACCGTCATCGAACGTGAGAGCAATTCTTTTATGACTGGCCTGCTGTTCTGCCTGTTTTTGCTGCTGGTCACTTTCTTGTACAACATCGGCCTCCTTATTATCCAATATATTTTCAACCTTTATGTATGTTGTACAATTTCTGCCCGGTGACCCTCCGTCATTCATATAATACGGCATCATTTTATTTAAGCTGCCGGACGACTTGTTTATATAATCATTGGAAGCGGACGGCTCATTATAAGTAGCACTTACCGTGACCGTTTTATTACTTGCATAAGTTGGCGGTGTATCGACCCATAGACGGAATCCGACAACTGTTAATATTCCACATAATATGCTGAGCACGGTTATTTTTTTGCCCATTCTACTACCCTCCTTTCCTCTTATATTTATTAGACGTATGAAGAGAGCAAAAAGTTGATAAAAATTTGGATTTTTTTATAAATTTTCCACATAAAAAAGCAAAGTAGAAAAAACTACTCTGCTCTCTTCCTTATTAATTTGTGGCTGTGACAGTTTTTGAACGTATTGTCGGATTTTTACCATGCATAAAGGTTTCTAATGTTGAGTACAAGTTTTCAATTTCTGTATCTGATAAACGTTTCCCTTCAATTGTTGTAGCCCATTTTTTTAATTCCGCAATTTTCAGCACTTCAACATTGGAAGATTGAATTTCAATCTGCTGGAATGAACAATCGTTCGCAAAAACTACCATTGTTTCAAAAAGCATACCATCTACTTCCGGCAACTGGTCTTTTAATGTATGGATTAAACGTTTTGTTTCATGGATTGGATTATTAAATACTTGTTTTTGATTTTTATGTAATAACTCAATCCATTCGATGCTCTGTTCCCGTCCGTTAATCCAGCCTGATTTCTTTTTCATATTCATTACATAAATCCCTGATTCATGAAGTAAAAGAGCATCAATTGTTTGAACTTCATTGTGAACAGGAAGCTGTAGATTCACCATTACTTTTTTTGTACCTTGAACATGCTCCAGTTCCTTTATAAGCTGATAGGATGTTCGGACACTTTTGTTCATAAGGACGTCAAAATACGAATAGCCGGTCAATTGATAAAATGTTGTATTGTCATGACTATATAATTTAAATATAAAGTAACCTATAATCGCAATTAGAACGACCAGTATAAATAGGGTCATTGCGCTCACTCCTTGCCTGCATCATCGCATTTCATTTTATATAACACTAAATACCTTTACTAAATTCCTAAAGGCTGTTGGGTGATGGCTTTATTACTGTTTATAACCGGTAAAAGCTGAGCCAGCTTTTGTATTTCATAAGTTGGGTGAATTGTTGATGGTACTGCATTCAACGGGTTAAGCCAGCATGTATCGATTCCGGCATTTGCACCGCCGATAATATCTGCACTGTAGGAATCCCCAATAATCATCGCCTTGTTCGGATCGAAATTCGGAATCCGTTCAAACACATAATCAAAAAATGGCTTCATCGGTTTTTGATAGCCAGTATTTTCCGAAACGAAAACTTGCTTAAAATAAGGTGCCAACCCTGTTACTTGGAGGCGTTTTATCTGTGTCTCCGCCAATCCATTCGATGTAATGTACAGTTCATAGTCAGGTGCCAATGTTCGAATCAGCTCCAGTGCACCTTCAACAAACACTTTACTTTCTGCTAAATAGCCACGGTATTCAGCGTCCAATATCCTGCCATCCACTTCAACGCCAAAATGCTTGAATGTCTTTCCGAATCGGGTTTCCATTAAAAAGTCACGAGTAATCAAACCTTCCTCAAGCGAGCGCCATAAACCGGTATTAATCTCTCGGTAAACAGCTTCGATTTGAGGTGTTAATGGTAGCTGATGTGCTTCAAATAATTTCGGCAAAGCTAATCTTTCTGCAGCTTTAAAATCCAGTAATGTATCATCTAAGTCAAACAATAAAAATTGATAATCCTTCATTTGTGTACTCCGTTTCCATTATACTAATATATTACCTTATCATAATCGAATCATAATTTTAACTATTTACACTACTCCTGATTTTCGATAGCATGAGTGTATTGCTCTATTTGAAGAAAGAAGGGTTCTTTTATGGGATTTGAGTTAGACCCACAACTAGTTATTATTTTAATTTGTTTTGGTTTTTTAGCAGCATTTATCGATTCTGTTGTGGGAGGCGGTGGCCTTATTTCACTGCCTGCATTAATGTTTGCAGGGCTAAGTCCCTCTGCAGCTGTTGCAACAAACAAACTCGCCGGGACAATGGGATCCTTAACGAGTACTATTACATTTTATCGGTCTGGAAAGCTGGATATTAAATCTGTCATGAAGTATTTCCCATGGGTTTTTATTAGCTCGATGATCGGGGCTTGGATTGTCCATTTACTTGATCCAAACTTATTGAAACCTTTAATGCTGATTATGCTGGCAGCTGTAGCTGTCTATACAATTTTCAAAAAAGATTGGGGCAGTATTTCGGCGGTCAAATCACTTTCAACGAAAAAGTATATTTTATTTTTCTTAGTGATTTCACTGATTGGTTTTTATGATGGATTTTTAGGCCCTGGTACTGGGTCATTCCTGATTTTTGCATTTCTGATGGTCGGCTATGATTTTTTAAAGGCAGCCGGTAATGCAAAACTCCTTAACTTTGGGAGTAATATCGGGGCGCTTTTAATGTTTATCTATTTAGGGCAGATTAATTATACATACGGTTTGATAATGGGGGCCGCTCAGATTGTCGGAGCGATTGTCGGTTCACGGTTTGCAATTAAGCGTGGAAGCGGCTATGTGCGTGTCCTTTTCATCATCGTCACAATTACACTACTTGCAAAAAATAGCTATGATTTCTTCCTGAAATGAATTTACTGGATGTCCAACGTATACTTGGGCATCTTTTTTCATTTAAAAAGCCCCGAAATATATTCGGGGCTGAGTTCTTATTGCATTTCTTTTGTAGGTCCCATTACTGGAGGCACTGCTAAGCCTGCTTGGCGAAGTAATACTGTCATTTGGCCAGTATGATGTGTTTGGTGTGAGATTACTTTGCTGAGTAATTCACCGCGCTTCATCATTCCTCCAAAAGCAGGTACTTCTTCTAAAAGCTGTTCCTCTGTTAATGCTGCCGCTTCTTTTTTATACGCTTCGCGCACCATTTCATACTTCTCTATAATTCCAGCCATTGTTTCTGGCTGTGGCATATCAGGACCTGGGCCCGGAATTTGCAATCCCGCAAAATGGCCGAATGCGCCTGCTACACTCACTAAATGCCATGATAACCATCCTAATGAATTGTGCTCATCTACGATGGCAATATGCATTTTGTCATCCGGAATAGCTTGCATTACTTTCAATGCACCCTTTGATGAAATCGCCCAATCTTTTACAAAATCTTCAGCTACACGATACATAAATAATTCCCCTTTACTACGATTTGTTTTTATCATACCGAATAAGATGGCATTGCGCTATCAATCAACCGTTAAGATTTTTGATTACGATAAAAAATCTAGCACGATGCTCCATATTTCTACTTTTTCATCAAAGGTTTTAATATTCTTCCCTGGAATCGGACTTGTTGATGGCATCTTTTTGTACGCTCGACCGTCCAATACTTCGAGACCTATATGTCTTTTAAAAACATCGAAGCTTTTCCCGCCATTAAATAGGACAAGCTGTATTTGCGGGTATTTTTTAAAAAGCTCTGAAAAGTTATTCGGTACCTCATTTTTTATTGTTGCATCCAGGCTGCCTTCGCGTTCACAGCTTTCAATTGAATCCCATAGCCCTATACGATGTTTACGAAGAAGTGCAATTCTTTCGTTATAGTCTTCCGGAATATCGGTTGCTAGAAGCTTTCCTATAATCGGCCAAAAATGATTCCGTCGGTTGCCGTAGTATTGCTGTTTTTCCAGTGACTGCTTTCCTGGCATTGAGCCAAGAATAAGCACTTTTGTTTTTCCATCCACAATCGGAGGTAATATATTTTGGATTAGCTCCATCACAACTCCCACCATTCTTTACAATTATTTTAATGATAAAAGAACCACATAAAAGTATGCGGTTCTTTCACTCTACTATTCATTTTTATATACAATTGTTCCATCAACAACGGTCAATAATGCATTCGCCTGTAGAATTTCTTCAGCGCTACAGTTCATTAAATCCGTATCGAGTATTGTAAAATCCGCATCATATCCTTTTCGGATATAGCCACGTTCGTCTTCTTTACAAATTGCCTCGGCACTTCCAACCGTGTACATTTTCACTGCCTCATAACGGGAAACCTTTTGCTCACGGTTATAACCTTCATGTGTATCTTTTGGCTTCTTTCGCTCGACTGCCGCATAGATTGTTTCAAATGGACTCATCGCTTCAATCGGCGCATCGGTACCTGCCGCACATATGAATCCCTCATCTATAAACGTTTTCCAAGCATAATGATGACCGGCACGGCTTTCACCAAGCTTCTCCGTTACCCATGGATAGTCTGATGTAACAAAGGCCGGCTGCAAATCCAATATAACCTGCAGCTTCTTCATTCGGGCAAGCTGTTCTTCTGATACGACGCAGCAATGGATCAGGCGATCACGCTTCCCGTCAGCTACAGGATATTTTTCTAGATACTGAAGCACCTGTTCCATTGCACCATCACCGATTATATGAATGGCTACCGCTTCATTATATTTTCGCGCTAACTGAATGAGTGCTTCCATTTGAGCATCCGTATGAATGAGCATCCCTTCATTATGTTCATCATTTGCATAGGGAGCCAATAGGGATGCCGTAGATCCGCCTAATGACCCATCTGCGAAAATTTTCATCGCACCTGGTTCGATATATGGCTCATTAAATTGCGCATTATTCTTGATCATTTCCTCAAATACTGCATGATGACGTAATAAATTGACGCGGAAATGCTTCCGTTCACCAACAACGCGATGATAGGCAGTTAATGGATTCATATAATGACCATAATAACTCATTTCTTCAGTATGTCCGCCAGTTAAACCATAGGATTGCATATGTTCAATAGCCAGCTGCAAGGACTGCGCCAAGCTTTCAATATAGCTTTCCCCCTCTTGTTTGAATAGTGAAGATACTAGATTCGTTGCCTGTTCGTACAACAATCCGTTTAGCTCACCGTTTTCATGACGACCAATCTTTCCGCCTGCTGGATCTTCAGTATTTATTGTAACCCCCGCCAAATGGAGTGCAGATGAATTAACTAAAGCAACATGGTGACACACACGGTTAAGGAACAGAGGGGTATTCGTGACAGCATCTAATTCTTCTTTTGTTGGAATACGGCCATCTGTAAATTGATTTTCATTCCAACCGTCCCCAATGAGCCACTGCCCATCCTGAAGTTGGTCTGCCGCATTTTTAACCAGTTGCACAAGCTCTACCCCACTTGTTGCTACTTTCAAATCAAGACGCATCAACTTTTCACCGTGTCCAATCATATGGAGATGACTATCTACAAAGCCAGGGTACATAACTGCGCCCTGCAAGTCGATAACTTCATCTGCATCTACTAGTAAATCGTCGAAAGCCCCTGTCTCCACGATTTTACCATCATGTACAAGCACTGCCTGCACGGTCGCACCTTCTTGTTCCATCGTATATATCGTGCCATTAGTCCATAGTTGCTTCATCTTCAGCTATCCCCCGTCTACATATCAAAATCTTGTCGTTTATATGGTAGTCCTATATTCATATGATCTAGCACTGGTTCATCCGATCCTTTATAAAGAAACGTTATATCCTGCAATTCAGGTAAGTTCTCAAAATAAGAACGCGCTAACGTTTCAACAAACATATTGGCACCTGCAGACCCTTGAATTGTATAAATATCATCACCTAAATTAAGCAATAAGCTTTTATCTTCGTTTTCCATCGTATAATCCAGCAGCTCTACATCATGTTCATTTACTTTTGAGTAAATAAACGGTACTAGTTCTTCTTCACCGCTATCATAATTTTCATCAAATGGAACGGTATTTTCAGCATTTTCATCTGATTTATATAATGTAATCTTTTCCTCTTTCACTTCAGAGCTACCCTGTGTCACATTATCTGAATTATTTCCCGGGACATTATTTACATCATCACTCGTCTCTTTTGTCCCGCATGCTGCGAGCACAAGCGTAAATAGCATGACTAGTAACAATTTCTTCATCGTTGCCTCACTCCTTTTGATGTATTACTTTCAAGATACAGAATTAACAAACAATTTTCAAACTTCCGGCGGCTTTTTTCTGTGGACCTTTTATACCGAAAAATGACTAGGCCTATTAAATTATAAGAAAACCAATAAATTACAACACTGAAAATAAAATGTTTTCAAAAAATATTGACAACAATAATTGCCTCCACTAATATTAAGGAACACTAAATAAATTAAAACGAGGAAAGGAGTTAAGGGATATGAACACATCAATTGTGAATGTACACATTTCAACAGCGACAATTTCATATTGCCCTAACCTGAACTTTTGTTTTAATTTTGCACGTACATGTAAATAAAAGGCACAGGTGTGGATTCCCCTGTGCCCTTTTTCGTTTTGACACCTTTTCGAAAAATCGGAATAGGTGTCTTTTTTGTTTACATTGTGCCGACGTTTAAATACGCCTTAAGAAATGGATCGTGCATTTTAGTGTAACAAAATTTTAGGAGGGCCTTATATGACTATCTTTTTGCAACGAAAACTATTAAAAATGGATCGATATGATGACGGGTAGCAACACGATCAACATTGAAGAAAGAAGGTATATGTAATGTTTAATGTATTTGTGAAATTAAAATGGTTTTTAAAAATGTATCGTAAGCAGTATACAATTGCGATTGTACTCCTTATGCTGGCGAGCTTTATCGAAGTTTTGCCTCCATGGATTTTAGGGGAAGCCATTGATGACATGACAAATGGAGATATGGATCAGATGCAGCTGATGAAGTATGTAGGCTTCGTTATTGGCGCTGCCATCGTGAGCTACGCTTTAAACTTCATATGGCAATATCAGTTATTTGGAGGTTCCATTACGCTTGACCGTATTTTGCGAAAAAAACTGATGCATCAATTTTTAAAGATGACCCCGACGTTTTATGAAAAAAACCGTACTGGTGACTTAATGGCCAAAGCTACAAACGATTTAAATGCAGTTACATTAACTGCCGGCTTCGGTATTATGACCCTCATTGATTCGACGGTTTATATGGCACTGATTATTTTAGCAATGGGCTTTTTTATCTCTTGGAAGCTGACATTTTTTGCGATGCTCCCAATTCCAATCATGGCTATAATCATTCAATATTTAGGGAAAATTGTTCATGAACGCTATATGAAAGCACAGGATGCATTCGGTGAGATGAATGACAATGTTCTGGAATCTGTTGCGGGAACTCGTGTAATCCGCGCATATGTTCAAGAAAAGAAGGATGAAGAACGCTTCTCGGAAATGAGCGAGAACATTTTTGCTAAAAACATGCGCGTCGCTTATATTAACGGACTCTTTATGCCAATTACGAAAATTGGAACTGGTATTTGTTATGTCATCGCATTAGGTTACGGTGCTGTTCTTGTTTCAAATTCTGAACTAACGGTCGGCCAGCTCGTTTCATTTAACGTGTATTTAGGGTTGGCAATTTGGCCAATGTTTGCAATTGGCGAGCTTATTAACGTCATGCAGCAAGGAAGTGCTTCGCTAGACCGTGTACAGGATACGTTGGAATATGAAGCGGATGTACAAAATCCTCCTTCACCAATGACGCATCATGTACCGAATTCTATCGGGTTTTCTGAGTTTACATTCCAGTACCCTCTATCTCAGGTGAAAAACTTGCAGCAAATTTCACTGAACCTGAAAAAAGGGCAAACTCTTGGTATTGTCGGGAAAACAGGTGCAGGTAAGACAACATTTATTCGTCAGCTGTTGCGAGAATATCCGCTAGGCAATGGGCAAATTGCCATTAATGATACGGACTTGGCACAAATGACAAAAGAACAAATATTGGACTGGATCGGCTATGTGCCACAGGACCATGTACTATTTTCCCGTACAATTCGTGAAAACATTTTATTCGGAAAAGAAAATGCTACGAACGGTGAAATCGAAGAAGCCATTCGACTGGCAGACTTTGAAAAGGATTTATCAAATTTACCGCTTGGCATTGAAACACTTGTCGGTGAAAAAGGCGTATCTTTATCAGGAGGCCAAAAACAACGTGTATCAATTGCACGTGCATTGATTAAAGATCCGGAAATTCTAATTTTGGACGATTCTTTATCTGCTGTCGATGCGAAAACAGAATCAAAAATAATTGAAAATATACAAACAGAGCGCGCTGGAAAAACGACGATCATTTCAACTCACCGCCTGTCAGGTATTCAGCACGCGGATGAAATTATCGTGCTGGATGATGGTTATATCGTTGAACGAGGTACACATGAAGAGCTCCTACGCTTAGGTGGTTGGTACAAAGAACAGTTTGACCGCCAGCAGCTTGAGGAGGTGGAGCAATGAGTACATCTAAACGACTGTACCTGTATGCTTTAAAATTTAAAAAACCGATTTTAATCGGGTTAGCTTTATTAACAATTGCGGTCGCAACTGATATTGCAGGACCGTTCATTGCAAAATATATTATCGACCATTACATGGAACCAGGGAATCTGCAAGTTGAACCGATCGCAATACTGCTGTCGATCTTCTTCTTGTTATCTGTGCTGACTGCTGTGTTCCGTTATTTAATGTTCATCTTTTTACAACGCGGTGCAAACTTTGTTATTCAGCAGTTACGAAAAGATGTATTCGGACATATTCAAAAGCTGCCAATTGAATACTTCGATAACTTGCCGGCCGGTAAAGTCGTTGCCCGTGTCACAAATGATACAGAGGCAATACGCAATCTGTATGTAACTGTACTTTCGCAATTTGCGAACAGCTTTATTACCATTGCAGGGGTATATATAGCTTTATTTATTTTAAATTGGAAAATGGCACTTTTCGCTCTATTACTCATTCCGATTGTTTATATTTGGATGATTTTATACCGAAAATTCGCTTCACAGTACAACCATATTATTCGAACAAAAATTGCGGATATTAATGCAATGATCAATGAATCAATTAATGGAATGACGATTATTCAGGCATTCCGTCGTGAAGAACAGATGAAGCAGGAATTCGACGAGATGAATGATGAACATTACAAATACAATCGTAAGCTTTTATTGCTGGACTCCGCGACATCACATAACCTTGTCAATATTTTACGTCTTGGAATGTTTGCCGTTTTCGTTTATTACTTCGGCACCCAATCCATGACATTACCTGAAGCTGTAACAGCCGGTACGCTATATGCGTTTGTTGATTATATTACGCGCCTGTTCAATCCGATTACGAACTTAGTCAACCAGTTCTCCCAGCTTGAACGATCTCTTGTAGCAGGGTCACGTGTATTTGAACTGCTCGATCAGCAAGGGGAATCTGTAAGTACAGAACGAATTGAACGTTATAAAGGGAATGTTGTGTTCGATCATGTATCATTCGCCTATAAAAATGATGAATATGTATTGAAAAATATTCACTTTGAAGCAAAAGAAGGCGAAACAATTGCACTTGTCGGCCATACAGGATCGGGGAAAAGTTCGATTATGAATTTACTATTCCGCTTCTATGATCCGCAAAAAGGCCGTATTATCATTGACGGGAAAGATATTACGAAGCTTCCGCGCCAAGCGATTCGTGAGCATATGGGAATCGTATTGCAGGATCCGTATTTGTTCACTGGAACGATTGCTTCGAATGTTAGCCTCAATGATAAGCGAATTTCAAGAGAAACCGTTGAAAAAGCGCTTGAAGCAGTCGGAGGTGAACGTGTTTTATCAAAATTCGAAAAAGGAATTGATGAGCCTGTAATCGAAAAAGGAAGTACCCTTTCATCCGGTCAGCGCCAGTTAATTTCGTTTGCGCGTGCGCTTGCATTTGATCCGGCTATCCTTATTTTGGATGAGGCGACATCAAATATTGACTCGGAAACAGAGGAAATTATCCAACATGCAATGGATGTACTGAAAAAAGGTCGTACAACGTTTATTATTGCCCACCGACTTTCCACTATTAAAAATGCAGATAAAATTTTAGTATTGGATCGTGGTGAAATTGTTGAACAAGGCAGCCATGATGAACTTGTTGCACTTGGCGGCAAGTATGAACTCATGTATCGCCTGCAATCCGGTTCATTAACTTCTTAAAAAAAGAAGCGTATAGCCCCTTTCATCAAGGAGCTATACGCTTTTTGCTATTCTTTAAGCTTTTTGTTCGGCCAGTATGACCATTTACCAAACACCGTAATTAGAGCCGGTACGAGTAATGGACGTACGACAAATGTATCAAGCAGTACCCCTACCGCTGTTACGATACCGAATTGTACTAATAGCTGGATTGGTAATGTCGCTAATACAAGGAATGTACCTGCTAAAATGAGTCCAGCAGATGTAATAACCGCACCTGTTGAAGCAATACCATTTGAAATGGCCTGCTTATGCGCAATACCACGCTTACGGTTTTTCCATATATCAGAAATCATGAAAATATTATAGTCGTTACCTAATGCGATAATAAATACAAAACTGTACAGTGGAATCGCACTAGCCATCGCTTCATGTCCTAAACCGTAATGGATAATCAACCAACCTGCACCTAAAGCAGAGAAGAAGGATATTACTACCGTTACCATTAATTGAATCGATGTAATTAGAGCACGTAAGTATGCTAATAATACGATGAAAATAATAATAATCATGACAGGTTGAATAATGTTTTCATCGCCCGACTGAACGACTTTTGTATCTAGTTGAGAGCTCGTTTCGCCCCCGATCCAGAATTGGCCGTCTTCCAGATTGTTATCCGCAAGAATTCCTTTAACATCGTCCTTCATTTGTTCAACATCGTTCATCGCTTCATTCGAGTATGGATTTTTATCCAAATCAATTTCATAAAGTTGGATGTTGTTATTTGTTTCACCTGTACGCATTTCTTTTACGACACCGACATACGGGAGTCTTAACAGTTGTTCTGTAATATCCAGATCAGTATCTTCACTGTCTACTAACAACTGAACCGGTGCCAATTCACCTGGTGTAAAGTTTTCTTCAATGATTTTAAATCCTTCACGCGAAGGCATATCTTCAGGGAATGAGGAAATTAAATCGTAATTGTATTTAATATTTGTGGAAGTGAATGCTAAACCAATTAAAATTGCTCCTGCAACAATTATGACAAGCCATGGTTTCGAAGTAACAAATTCACCGACCGCGCGCATATAACGGTGATTAGGTTTACGTTGTTTATATGGTTTGTTTTTCTTTTCAGCATTTGCTTTTTCAGCTTCCTCTGTACGAGGAACAAACGGCCAAAACGCTGCGCGTCCTAAAATACCAAGAACAGCCGGAAGTAATGTTACTACTGCAAAACCTGTAATTAATACACCAAAGCTGAACGGAACAGCAAAACGCTGGAATGCGCCGTAATCCGCCAATGCCAATGTCGCTAAACCGATTACTACTGTTAAGCCACTCATTACAATTGCGCCTGTTGATTCACGAACAGCCGATGCCAATGCTGTAAATTTATTATCTTCGGTCAGCAGTATATCTCGGTAACGTGTAATTAAGAATAAACAATAGTCCGTACCTGCACCAAACAATAATACAATCATAATCGCTACCGCTTGTGCATCTTTAGCGATCCATCCGTTTTCAGCCATCACGCCCAATAATGGACTTACAACTAAATACGCTACCCCTACAACAATTAACGGGATAATCGCTAAAATTGGTGAACGGTAAATGACTAATAAGATGACTAAAATGATAATTACAGTGGCAACCATTAGTTGTACATCAGCTGCTTTGAAAAGATCTGTCGCATCAATCGAGATACCAACGGGTCCGGAGAATCGAGCATGAAGCCCTTCATCATCTAAATTAGTATCATATGGATTTTCGCCAAATTGATTTTCTGTACGTTCTTTAATAATCGCTAAATTTTCTTTTAGAACATCTGAATTTTTTTCTGTTGAGAAGAAAACAGGTGTGACAAGTGCTGCACCGTTCTCAGAAAGTGACCCCATCAATGCTTGAACGGGAAGGTCATGGAATGGCGGGATTGTTTCCTGCCCATCTAACGGTTCATCCGCCAGTTGTTTGTATAACCCTTTAATATTTGTCAAATCTTCTTCTGTAAGACCTGATTCGTTATACCAAGTAATTAATAGCGGAATCCCACTATCAGAAGAAAACTCTTCCTCCATAATTTTTCCCGCTTGAATTGATGTATAAGTATCAGGGATTTCATCGCCCACAAAGTTTTCAACACTATTAATTTGCGGGAAGATAAGTGCAAATAAAACAGCAAACATAATCCATAAAGCCAAAACGATCCAACGTGTTTTCTTACCGCCCATTACACTTCCCCATTTTTCCAATGGATGTTTAGACATCACATAACCTCCTCTTATTTTCCTCTTCCAAATATTACAAAGTAATTATGCTTTTTAATAATACCCCTTGCTCCATATTATACAAACATTGTACAGCATACGAAAAACATTTGACAAGTACTTTCTTTTTCGGTTGAATAGAGTTTAACAAGGATTCCTTTTAGGAGGTGGTAAAATATGACTAAAAAAACTTACTCGATACAACAAGTATCCAACTTAACGAATCTTTCTAAACAACTGATCCGAAAATGGGAAGATCGTTATCAAATCATTCAACCTGATAGATTAGACAATGGATACCGCGTATATACGGAAGATGAAGTTCAAACGTTAATGCAGCTGAAACAATATATAAATAGCGGTATGACGATTAAACAAGCGGTAGATCACTATATCAAAAATAAGGATGTACCAGAAGCTGATCCTGTATCGTTTTTCCACAAGGCACTAATTCAAGCCGGCACCGAAGCAAACGAGCATGAAATTCTGCATTTGCTCGAACAGGCTCACCATAAATTCGGTGTAGAGAAGCTGATACGGGACATTGTCGTTCCCTTCCTTCATGAAGTTGGACAGCTTTGGTGCGAAAAAGCATGGGGTGAATACCAAGAAGCAATAAGCAGTCAAACAGTGCGTGACTTTTTAAGCCACCTTCGTCGACATTTTTATGTTCCGGACGATGCGCCACTAGCATTAGGGAGCTGTCTACCTGGAGAGAGACATGAAATTCCAATGCAAATTCTGCTTATCCAATGTATGTTGCGGGGTTACCGCACACTAATGCTCGGCCCTTCACCGGCTCCAACAGCAATTCAATCCGCTATCGCATTAAAGAAGCCTGCCATTGTACTGCTGACAGGATCTACCGAGATTGCTTACAATGAATTTGCCCAGTCCATTCATACACTTGAAAAATTGGCACAAGTTCACGAGCATATTTCTTTTTATATTGGTGGCGCAGGAACAGAACTTTTTTATGAACAGTTCCAGTTAAAAGCATTAAAATTAGCAAGAACAATTGATGATATCCTTCCTCCTGCCAACCTTTAGCAATGTTCCATACCAAGCTCGCTGTATTTCTGTTTACAGCGAGCTTTTTGCTCACTTTTCCGAAAAGAAAAATTGACCACTTTGCCTGATTTGCAAAATGGTCAATCCTTTTGTAATTACTATTATTTAAAATTTATGCGTCTTTCGTTTCGTCCGGCTGGTTTTTACGCTCACTACCGGAAGTAGTCTTCGTGTTCGCACGATATTTCTCATCTTTTACTTGGTCATTCAATTCTTCCATCGGAATTGGATCCACAAATTTCATTTCCTCATCTATATCGAAAATGCTTTCCTTTTCGGTATTCAATAAATCCGGATTGTCGAGCTTTTTATGCTTTATTTTATCGTCTTTCATTTATAAAAGCCTCCTTTTCGAATAGTCTCTTATCTATTACCCGAAATTAGAGATGATTACACTTTTAGTTTTAAGCAAAACCCTTTTTCAACTTTTAAAATTTACGTTTTTCTCGGCCATCGCATGTTTTAATGTAGGCAAGGAAGAAGGTCCAATCCCATGCAATTGTAAAATTTCTTTTTCCGTATATTCAGCAAGGTGCTCCAACTCTGTAATGCCTGCGTTTATTAATGCATTACGCGCAGGTGAGGATAAACGAGATAAGAATCCTTCTGATGGTTTATTCGCCTGCTCACATTTAGGGCAAGTTCCACAATTTGTACTTTTATAATACCGGTGACCCATTGGACAAATACGCAATGTCCGTTCCCTTTCCACCATTCACATCAACTCCTGTTTCAGTTAAATTCTTATCTAATCACCATTATTCTATCCTTAAAAAAATCCGTTGCACGATTTTACGTACAACGGATTTTATATTATGCTTCTACAAATTCACGTGAATCAACATTACGGATCATATAGTCAAATGCCCCTAAAGCAGCTGTCGCCCCGGAGCCCATTGAAATAACAATTTGCTTGTAAACCGTATCTGTGCAATCGCCTGCAGCAAAGATCCCCGGAACATTAGTTGCACCGTGCTTATCAATAATAATTTCACCATGTGCATTCATCTCTACTGCGCCTTCAAGGAACTCTGTATTTGGCAATAAACCAATTTGAACGAATACACCTTGTAATTCGATATGCTTTTCTTCACCTGTAACAACGTCTTTATACGTTAAACCATTTACTTTATCAGTTCCTGTAATTTCAGTAGTTGAAGCATTTGTAATAACTGTAACGTTTTTTAGACTGCGAACGCGTTCTTGAAGCACTTTATCCGCCTTCAACTCACTGTTACGTTGTAGTAACGTAACATGATTTACAATACCCGCTAAGTCGATTGCCGCTTCTACACCTGAGTTACCGCCACCGATTACCGCAACATCTTTCCCTTTGAAAATCGGACCATCACAATGAGGGCAATACGCAACGCCTTTATTTTTAAATTCTTCCTCACCAGGCACCTCAAGTTGACGATAACGAGCCCCTGTAGAAAGGATAACTGTTTTCCCTTTTAATACCGCTCCATTTTCTAACGTCACTTCAATTAGATCTTTTTTCTCGATTTTTGCTGCACGTTGTGATTTCATCACATCGATGTCATAGTCCAATACATGTGCTTCCAAGCTCGAAACAAATGCAGGGCCTTCTGTAGCCTTTGTCCCGATAATATTTTCAATTGATAACGTATCGTTAACCTGACCACCGAAGCGTTCTGCTACGATACCTGTACGAATTCCTTTACGTGCTGAATAAATAGCAGCCGCAGAACCTGCTGGACCGCCACCCACTACTAATACATCAAAAGCTTCTTTATCTGCAAATTCTGAGCCGTCCGATACTTCACCCAACTTCGTTAAAATATCTTCCAACTCCATACGACCGCCGCCGAAGTTTTCGCCGTTTAAATATACAGTAGGCACCGCCATAATGTCTCGATCTTTAATTTCAGTCTGGAAAGCTCCACCTTCAATCATTGTGTTCGAGATGTTCGGATTTAACACTGCCATAATGTTTAGTGCCTGCACAACATCCGGACAGTTATGACAAGTTAAACTCACGTACGTTTCAAATTTCAATGGATGCTTTATCGCCTGAATGCGTTTTACAACGGCTGCATCGATTTTTGGTGCACGGCCTGAAACTTGTAATAGTGCTAAAACTAATGATGTAAATTCATGACCAAGTGGTAATCCAGCAAAAGTAATACCAGATTCACTTTCGTCTATTTTATTGATACTGAAACTTGGTGTACGTTCTAATAATGCATGTTGCACCGTAATACGAGGAGACATCTTTTCCAACTCTTCAACTAAATTGAGCATTTCTTGCGATGTTTTGTCATCACTAACACTCACTTTAATTAGTAAATCACCTTCCAGCATTGATAAATACTGCTTTAATTGCGCTTTAATCTGATTATCTAACACTGCACAAGCTGCTGTATGAATACCACTTATTGTTCCCTCCCGAAAAATAAGTGGCCATTCTCTCTCAAATACAGCAAGCCTCTCACCTCTTTCCAATTAATTTTAAAGATAGAGAGCTTACCTTTCTTTCTCCAGTTAAAAACAGAGCGACAAAACCAAGCCATAACGGTTGTTTTTGTCGCTTACTTGTTTGTTATTTACTACTCAGATTAGATTTTACCTACTAGATCTAAGCTTGGCGTTAACGTTTCGCCGCCTTCTTCCCATTTAGCTGGGCAAACTTCACCTGGATTGTTACGTACATATTGAGCTGCTTTAATTTTGTTTACTAAAATAGAAGCGTCACGGCCGATACCGCCAGCATTAATTTCTAATGCTTGTACAACACCATCTGGATCGATGATGAATGTACCGCGCTCTGCTAAACCATCTTCTTCGTTTAACACGTCAAACGCCTTAGAAATTGTATGAGATGGGTCACCAATCATGATGTACTCAATTTTACCGATTGCTTCAGAAGTATCATGCCATGCTTTATGTGTGAAGTGTGTATCCGTCGATACTGAGTAAACTTCTACGCCTAAAGATTTTAAAGTAGCATATTCGTTTTGTAAGTCTTCTAACTCAGTTGGGCAAACGAATGTGAAGTCTGCTGGGTAGAAGCATACTACTGACCATTGTCCTTTGAAGTTTTCTGAAGTTACGTCGATGAATTCACCTTTTTGGAATGCTTTCGCAGCGAATGGTGCGATTTCTTTACCGATTAATGCCATTTTAAAATTCCTCCTATATAAATATCAATGAAATAATTATTATAAAATAATTATTATTACCATCTAAAATTATCTTATATTAGTTATATTTCGTCAACCTTCTACAACTTAAATTCCGTGAATTCTTCTATATAAATCACAAATTCACGTCACACAAGAACAAGAAAGGAATTTCTACGCAACAAAATAGTACTTAAAAACAAAATCATGTCTTTAAAGCGTTATTTCTGTATATTCATCTCACTCAATTATAGTTATTAAATTTATAATATTATCCTCTCCAGCTACAACCTGCAGCAAGCACTCTTTATAATAGTCGCCATTCTCGTTTAACGTATCCTTAATACAATAAACGAGAAAACGGACCAATCTACTCTCAGTATTTCCTTCCAAATAAAAAAAGTCGATGCAGAAAGCTTTCACTTTCTGCATCAACCTTTCTTTAACTAGTTGGTAAACGATAGGACAGCATTTTTATACTTAGCTAAAAATGCGGCAGCCTCGCTTTTAGTTGTGTATTCGAACATACGAATGTCATTAGGATTATTGAACACTGTTACTACCCACATATTTTACCGCTCCCTTTCCATTCTTTATTTTGTATATGATAATATTGCGTTTTTATATTTTTCTAATTTTGAAGTCGCTTCAATTTTCGTCGTATATTCGAATATACGAATATCGTTTATATCATTAAATACTGTTACTACCCACATGTTTCATTTCTCCTTTTTTATAACACTGTATTATAAATAGTCGATTCTCCCGTGACAGTTGCAGATTGTTATATAACACACTTGCTGTTTTCTATTTTACTCTATTTCAATTAAAAAGAAACCTCCTAACCCCTATTTTCACAATACGTTCATAATTTATCTGATTTCTTTGAACACTTTGTGAAAGTCCTGAAATTCATGTTTTAAACAAAAAAGAGAAGAATAGAAGATAAGCTAGCAAGTTCTGTTCTAGTACAGAATAATAACGCTTACATATAAAATTACGTTTATATTTTTTTCTTTTTTTATGTAACAAAAAAGGGATGTACAGAAAATCTGTACATCCCTTTTCCTATTATGCTTTTCGCTGAATAATACCCATTGCGGTATTGGTCCAACGTTCTACCTCAGCTTGTAGATACGGATCATTGTTTGCTTTCTTCATAGCCTTCACAGTCGCATCGTGTGACACATCGCTCACTTGGTCCAATACTTCAACTGTATGTTTGACGGATTGAATGACAGACTGGACAGATTCTTTTTTATATTCAATATCTGCCATCATACGATTGACTGTTGTTGTTAATTTCGTTGTTTCGGTTTGAATAGGATTCAGCTGTTTTTTAATTCCTTCAGCATGTGCCAACAGCAGTGTAACAACTCTTTTTATTGGTCCAATTACAACAATAATACAGACGATTAACAGAACTACAGCAATTCCCAATATAACGAGGGCTGCTATTAACCACGGATTCATAAAATATGCCTCCTTATTAAAATTCCTTTATTCCTTACATATACCCAACTTACTCCTAACAATACACTAAATATTTTGTCATGTAAGTTAAAAAGAAACGGAAAATTTTTATTTTATTCATGCCCTTTTATAAATAACGTCTTGCACCTGAGTAGTTCTTTTTATAAACACCATTGTTCATTGATTCGATTTTCACTTTCGATGCGTAGTGTGGTGCATGTAACATTTTGCCGTCACCGATATAAAGGCCAACATGGTACACTTTCCCCTTGCCGCCATTATACGCAAAGAATACAAGGTCCCCAGGCTTTAAATTTTTCTTCGCAACAGCTTTACCACCTGTTGCCTGATAGAATGAATCCCTCGAAATCATGATGCCGTGTGTGCGGAATACCGCATATAAAATACCCGAACAGTCATAGCCCCAGGAAGAGGTTCCTGCCCAAAGATATGGTAAGCCCAAATAACGCTTCGCTTCGTTAATGATTGTATTAGCTGTCGGTTTTGGAACATCGCTATAGGATGCATAAGATTTTGCCGCACTTTTCTTTAGTAGTTTAACCCCGTCACCCGGTGTTTCTACATAATAGTATTTTGAAGTCTCATCAATTACCGGCAAAATTGTTGCATAACTGATTTGTAAAAATTTCGTTTTCGCATCTTTTTCTAAAAGATTCGTTTTATCCGCAGTAATAATCGCAATGCCGCAATCATCATAATTTTTGTTCGTTGCCACAACATGAGATTGTGGAACCCATCCAGGATAACCTGCCTTTAAATATGGTACATATTGATCTTTTGCCGCGACACGTTGCCATTTCCCATTTGTTTCAAGCAATGATACTTCATCGCCATACAACGCTTGGGTATCTGTACGTCCAACAAGCCATTTCTTTTGAGATAAACTTAATGATGAGATCCATTTTTGCATTTCTACCGGGTTTTTTGTCGAAGGATAATCAACAGCACGCGCCTGGTTAGGTTTATTCCATAAATTTGTTACTGCAACATCAACTACATAACGTTTTTTCGCTGTTTCTTTTACACAGCTTTGGAACACAGGCTGTTCAGGTTCAGTAGGTCTTAATGATGGCTCAATAATTCTTGCAAGGTAAGAAACAAAATCCCCGCGAGTCATCATTTCGCTCGGATTGAATTTTTGATTTTTTGCCGGGTATACAATTTTATTTGCTATTAATGCTTGAATTGCAGGTACAGCACTATGATTTTTTGTAATATCCGTATATGGAATTGCCTCCGATCCACTTAACTGAAACGCAGGTACCAAAATCTTTACCGCCTGTGCACGCGATAATTTTGCATCCGGATTAAATTTACCTTCAAACCCTGTCATTATGCCAAGCTCAGTTATTGCTGCAATGACAGGCATTCGCGAATCCTCTGCAGGAATGTCTAAATATGTAGGAATTGTACTCATTTCTAAATCAATTTGCAGTGTACGTACGATAAACTCAGCCACTTCATAACGTGTAATCGGATCATCTGCACGAAAATTATCGTTTGGTGACAGTACCACTCCACCTAAATTATTTAACACTGTAAGTTCTTCATTTAATTTAGAGTCATCTTTTACGTCCGAAAACATTTGGGCATAGCCTATATTCGTAGCTGCTGCTAACAGGAAACAAATCACCCCAATTTGAAGTAAAATTTTCCTCATTCTTTTTATGTTCCTACTCTCCATTTTTCCTTAACCTCCATAATATAAAAATTTACCTATCAATCTCTATACGCTCTTACCCTTCCTTTCTAAATAATAGTATTTATTGTAATTTTTTTCTATGTTATTTCGTCACTATTTTTAGATTTTTACAAATTTTTATTATCCCCTCTAAATTAATTAGTTCATATTTAGTCAATTTTTTTTCACGTGGAACATAATGTGACAACTTTCGATAAATTTGCACATTATTTTTTATTGCAAATTCATCATTTTAATTTTTTCGAATCTTTTCATTGCATGTTACGTTACGTCAGCTTTTATACTACATATAAGGAGTGAGGGAAATGTATTCAATCGGGGAATTTTCTAAAAAGACCGGCATTACGATTCGTACTTTGCGTTATTACGGAGAAAAGGGTTTATTAATACCTGCCAGTATTTCTGAAGGCGGACAGCGCTATTATAATGATGCTAATATCATCACTGTCCAAAAGATCGTGACTTTCAAATATCTTGATTATTCTCTAGAGGAAATTAAAGAGCTGCTCAAAAAAGATGATTCTTTGCTTCAATCTTTGGAACATCAAAAGTTGCAGTTAATAAAGAAGAAAAAACAGCTGGAACAAATGCTTGCAACAATTGATACAGCCATTCACATTCACCAGGAAAATACGGCTGTCGACCCCACTACATTACTGCTCATCATTCATAGTTTACTGACAGAGGATGCCCAGAAGGATTATTTAAGACAGTATATTCCGGAGCCGCTAATTGAACAGATATACAGTTTTTTAGATATGAATTTTATCGAAATTAATCGACGTTATATTGAAAGTCTCTATGAAATTAAACAGGCTTTCCTGCATCCGCCAGAAGACACGGAACTAACACAACTGATCGAACAGTTATTTTCCATTATTCCGCCAGAACTGACGAAAAGTTTAGCGCAGGAATTTGAAAAACATCCAAATATTGATTTTGATAATTGGTTATTTACAATTCCGCTTTCTAGTGAGGAAGAAAATTGGCTCTTGGATCAAGCTGCACGATTGAAAATACTAGAGGGGGTTATTACATGAACGTTCAGCTAAAGCAATTATGGGAACTCATTAAAAAAAGCAAATTCCCCAAAAAACTCGTTATCATTGTTTTTATATTAAGTATTATCGAAACACTCGCTTCACTTGCTGTACCATTATTTACGATGAATATGATCAACGATTTTTCGACTATAGGTTTTGCTTGGACAGCGGTCACTGCCGTTGCTCTAATTTTAGTCATACAGGCGGTTCTTAGTGGGTTGACTTATTTTCTAATGCGTATGCTCGGGGAACGGATAGTCGCGAATTTACGAAATACACTTTGGCAGCATATTTTACATTTAAAAACCCCTTACTTTGATGCCCACGAATCCGGGGAAACGATGAGCCGTATTACACAAGATACAAGCGTCGTAAAAGAACTTGTAACAGATCATCTAGTAAGCTTTGTATCGGGCATTTTTTCTATAATTGGTGCGATTGCAATTTTACTTTGGATTGACTGGAGAATGACGCTTCTTATGCTAATAGCCGTACCGCTTGCGATATTTGTTACATTGCCACTTGGACAAAAAATGCATAAAATCGCTAAAGCCAATCAAGACGAACTCGCTTTATTCAGTGGGCATCTTGGACGGGTATTATCTAATATCCGACTTGTAAAATCTTCCCAAACCGAACCATTGGAAAAAGAACGGGGTGAAAACCGGATTGAACAGCTTTACCGTTTTGGTTTAAAAGAGGCCAAAATCCTCGCTATTTTATCACCGATTATGACGCTCATTATGATGATTGTGCTGATTCTTTTATTCGGATATGGGGGCACACAAGTATCTTCAGGAGCAATTTCTTCAGGGGAACTTGTTGCGATTATGATTTACCTTGTGCAAATCATCATTCCATTTACACAAATGGCAACTTTTTTCACAGCCTTACAGAAAGCACTTGGTGCAACAGAACGTATTCAATCAATCATTGCTCAGGCAACCGAAAAGATATCCGGTCTTTCAATTCCTGCGGTGGCACAAGATATCATTTTTCAAAATGTAAAGTTTCAATATGCCGAGCAGCCTATTTTAAAAGGGATGAACTTTACGATTCCCTCTGGCAAAACTACCGCATTTGTAAGCAGTAGCGGCGGCGGGAAAACGACGATGTTTTCGTTAATTGAGCGCTTTTATGAAGTAACAGGGGGCAAAATTTTATATGGACAGACAAATATTGAAAAGTATGATTTATACGAATGGCGGAAACTGTTCGGTTATGTGACACAAGACGCGCCCCTTATGAATGGATCGGTCCGCGAAAATGTTTTATATGGTCAAAACGAAGCAACTGACGAACAGGTAGTGGAAGCATTGCGAGCCGCCTATGCCTACGATTTTGTAATTGCACTTGAACAAGGAATCGAAACAGAAGTTGGTGAAGGCGGCATTAAACTGTCAGGAGGACAAAAGCAGCGGATTGCGATAGCCCGTGCAATTCTACGCAATCCTCAAATATTACTGCTTGATGAAGCGACATCGAATTTGGACAATGAATCTGAACGTGAAGTCCAGCTTGCTTTACAGGCATTGATGAAAAACCGAACGACTGTCATTATCGCACATCGTCTTTCTACAATTACAAATGCCGACCAGATTTTATTATTTGAAGACGGGCAGTTGTCAGGTGCAGGTACTCATGGAGAGCTTATTATCTCACATTCATACTACAAGCAGCTATGGTCTAAAATGCAAGTGATTTAGCATGAAAGGTGCTCGAAGGAAACTTCGCAGCACTTTTTCCCCTATAGAAAAACACGCCAAAAGTTAATTTACTTTTGACGTGCTGTATTTTATTTCTAAGCTTTCAATTGAGCAAACTGTATATGTTTACAATGTTTTTTCAAGATATCCAATACTTCATTTAAAAAACTAATTTCATCTTTTTCAACCATCCAGGCGTTTTCGTCATGCTGAGCAACATACGTACTGCTTACATATGGGGCATTTTCCGCTGTAATCAGACGCACATAACCGAATGTCATACCGGCTTCTTTATAATCCACTCTCAATATATCTTCGTATGAAATAGTTTTCACCCGAGGTTTAGATTTATTTATAAATAGAAACTTTTCACCAGCATAGTCAATTGTTATTTCTGTTTTATCAAGTATCACCTTGTAGCCACCAAATAATCTAAAGCTATATGTTTTCATCGTTAACGACTCCATTTCAACTATCATTAGTTTTATTATACGGATTATGCCGCTGAGTTTCTAACTTTTACATAGATTACTGAGCTAAAAGATCCTCAACTGTTATTTTCCCGTTGCTTGTTTTTAATTGTATGGTGTTTTCTCTAGTACCGTGCGAATAATGCGATTTTTTTTCATTATAAATAGATACGGATCCCCAAGCAGTCCAACTACCAATTTCAATATTTTGAAGCTTTCCTTCTGTACTCAATACTATTTGACCATTATCAGATTCAAAATTTAATGGTGATTGGACAGTTTTTAACTGTGCAACAATCCGGCCATTTCGTGACTGTGCTTTGATTTTCCCTAAAACATTCTTAATTTCGACACGTCCATTATCTGACTCAAACTGAAGCTCTTGACCCGTTACATCCTCTGCGATAATCCGGCCATTATTGGAACTTGCTTTAACATGTTCAATGTTAGTTTCTGTGAGCACCACTCGCCCGTTAGCCGAATGAGCATCAAGAACTTTCCCTTGAATATGGTCTGTTAAAATACGGCCGTTATCTGATTTTAGATAAAATTGCTGTGCGATAGTTTCAGACACCTTAATCCGTCCATTGTCATTATGAATCACAAGCTTTTCATACTGTTTTTTAGGCAGATAAACCACTGTATCTATTGTATTGATCGTCCCTATTATCGTAATAAACCAAAAACGACGGACCTGCTCCTGACGCTTTATAGAGATGAAAAGTGTGTCATCTTTTATTAGCATAGATGCTTCAGTCAACTGGTCCTTATCCTTTGTTTCAATAAGTGCCTCGTCAGCGTCAGTTGGAACAATTACAACATTCACACCATTAGCCTCAATATCTACATTTCGATACGGAATTGGCTTATCATTTTTCATAACCGCCACATTTTCCATAAAGTCTTCTTCATCATATGAAGCAAGGAGCTCTTCAGCCAGCTCTTCAATATTTCCGAATGATTTTATAATTTCTTCAGTTGTCTTTCCTTCTGCACGGCCATTTTCGAAGTATTCTTCAAAGTCTCTGCGTATGTCATCTCTTTCTTGCTGTTGTAATTTTACTAAATGGTTATCAAGTAAATCTAAAAACTGTTGTTCATTCATTTTTATTTGCTCCCTTGAATTAAAGTATTTACACCCGAAATAAAACTTTCCCATTCATTACGTAAGCTCTGTAGTTGTTCAATCCCTAGTTCGGTAATCTGATAATATTTACGCGGCGGGCCTTCTGTTGATTCCATTAAATATGTTGTAAAAAGACCGTCTTTTGTTAACCTGCGTAACAGCGGGTATACCGCTCCTTCTGATATTTCAATTTGTGTAGAAATTGCTTGCACAAGCTCATATCCATACATATCTTTCTTTTCTAATAAGGCGAGGACACATAAATTCAACACACCTTTTTTAAATTGAGGATTCATTATTTCACCTCACTACTATTTAATATACAATAGTGTAACAAACACTACTATTCATTGCAAGGTAGTGAACAAAAAATAATTGTGCTAAGATTTATCCTCAGCACAATTTTTGTTCGTTAAAACCTTCTATAAGGTCTGTCGTTCGAATAATGGATTGCCGTCCACATTAACGTCGCAATTAATACTAACTCGAAGGCATTTGTAATCGCGTCACTGCCAATATCAATCGGAACTGCGCTACCGATCGTCATAACGATTGTACCGACAAGCATCCACCACCATTTTCTTTTCCGGACTAGCATGATTGCGGCGATTAATAAGGCGACAAGGACAATCAAAATCATTGGTGGCGGTCCGGATGCTGCTGCTGTTGTACTGTAGCTAAGTACACCAAATGATTCCTCCGGAGCTAATTCCAGTCCACTCAGTTCCGCAAAATATTCAATAATCATGGCAACAATCCATAAAACGCCAAATGTAAAAGGAACCCATTTCTTATAGGCAAAATGAAGGTTTGCTTCTTTCATTACAAACAATGAAAAAAGTATTAAAGTTGGTGTAAATATTGCATGAAGCCAAAAACGGCCATAGCTCAGGGTTTCAAGAAGGCTCCCCTCTCCGATGAGATGGCCTAACGCTAATATTGCATTATCATAAATCAGGGCAGCAATAACCAAAAACAAAATGGCAGATGCAGTTTTTTTATGTTTTGCCATTCCCCAGACGAAGATGGCAATATAGGCAATCGTGAAAAATCCGAAAATATAAGGATCCATCATATCCCTCCTCTTAGTTTCTATTCTTTCCCCTTTACCCCTAAATTAAGTTATTAAAAATTTCAAGATTAGAAACAGAAACGAGCGGGAAATATTCTTTACATAATACAAGGGGGGACTATTTATGGAATTACACAATGGTTTATTGTTTTGGCCAACGACACTTTTGAAAGAACCACACACAAACCCACCAATTAAACCTCATTATGATGCAGTTATCGTAGGTGCCGGAATGAGTGGACTACTGACGGCGAAAGCACTAATTGATGAGGGCTTAACGGTAGCCGTTTTAGAACGAAACAAGCTCGGCTCCGGAAGTACTTCTGCCAATACAGGACTACTCCAATATTCAAATGATATTCAATTACATGAACTAAGTGATTTAATCGGAGAAGAGGATGCTGTACGTTTTTATAAACTTTGCTTTGAAGCAGTTGACCAGCTCGAAAAAATTGCGCAACCTTTAAAAGATCAGGCTGATTTCATTCGACGTCCAAGTATCTGTTTTGCCAGTGAAAAAAAAGATGTGTCAAAGCTTGAAAAGGAATGTGAAATATTAGTAAAGCACGGATTCCCTGCTGAACTTTGGAATGAACTTGTCGTTGAAAAGCGCTTGCCCTTTAAAGCACCTGCAGCTTTGTACACACATAATGATGCGGAAATGAACCCTTATAAATTCGTTGTTTCATTAACTGAGCAGCTTATCGCTAAAGGGCTGGATTTATTTGAAAATACGTATGCCAATATTATTGAGGATGAGGGAAATGAGATTATTTTGCATACAATGAACGGAATCTTTAAAACATCCCGTATTGTATACACAACCGGTTACGATCGTCTTCCTTATGGAAAAATGAAAGGTGCTGACATTAACCGCTCTTATGCGATTGTAACAGAGCAAAAACCCGGCTTTGAGGGCTGGTATGAAAATGCACTCATTTGGGAAAGTGCTCGCCCGTATTTATATATGCGAAAAACAGTGGATCACCGCATTATAATTGGGGGATTAGACGAAAAGAGAGCCGAGCCTGCCAAACAGGAAACAACAGTGGACGCAATGGCAAACGTGCTGCTTGATAAACTTCATGAATTATTGCCTGACGAGAACTTCCATGCACCCTACAAATACTGTGCTTCCTTCGGTGAATCATTAGACCATCTCCCCTTTATCGGACAGCATCCAGAACAGCCGAACCATTATTACCTGCTCGGATTTGGAGGTAACGGCACGGTTTATAGTATGCTTGGCTCTCAAATTATTGCCGATTTAGTCATGAACCGCCCGAATGACGATGCACGTCTTGTGACATTGGACAGAAAATATGGAATTAAATAACCAAAAACTCCTATTGCTGGAATTGCATTTTTAAATTTTGCCTCTTTGTTATAAGCTATAAGTAGAAGGGAGGCTTTTTCATGGTTTTTAACTCGAAGGTGGATATTTGGATGGCTATTATATTTATTCTTGTGCCAATCTCAATGATATACGGGGTCATTACCGAGCCAAGTGCTGTTTTACTGCTCGTAACAGCATTCGTTATTGTCTTATTATGCATACTGTTTTTTGGTACAAAATACGTCATCGAAAAGGACGAACTCATCGTATACGCCGGTATTTATAAAAAGCGAATTCCTATTCAACAAATACGCAGCTTACGCCCATCGAAAAATCCTCTATCGGCTCCGGCTATGTCAATCGACCGTATTGAAATAACCTTTGATCCGCATATTCAAGTCATTCTTGTATCTCCAAAGGAAAGGGAGCTGTTTGTAAATAAGCTTCTTGAAATTAATCCAAGTATTACAGTCAAATCATAAAAAAATCCACGCAAATTGAATGATCAATCTGCGTGGATTTTTTACACGAGTATCCCCTTTTCACTTAAACGTTGCGAAAAATCATCAATCGTTAATGGACGGCTATAATAGTAACCCTGTACAAATTCACAATCAAACTCCCGTAAAAGGTGCAAGTCTTCATGTTCTTCGACACCTTCCGCAACTACTTTTAAATTAAGTGCACGTGCCAAGGAAATCATCGCTGAAACCATGGCAATATCTGCGTTGTTTTTATACATTTCGTGGATGAACGTACGATCTATTTTCAATAAATCTACCGGGAATTTCTTCAAATAGCTTAACGAAGAATATCCTGTCCCAAAGTCATCAATAGCTAACGTAATATCCATTTCACTTAAATGTTTGATTGTATTGAGCAAATCTGAATTTTGATCTAAAAAACTCATTTCTGTTATTTCGATTTCCAGTGCACTAGGTGAAATCTCATGCTCCTGTAAAATTTGATTTAAACGCTCGATAAAATTATCCGCTTTCAAATGGCTTGGCGAAATATTAACAGCTACTCGAAGATTCAAATTATATTGCTTATTCCATTCTGTTACTTGGCGACCGGCTTTAGCGATAACCCACTCACTAATGTCACTGATCAGTCCAAAATCTTCTGCAAATGGGATGAACTGATCCGGTGGTACAAAACCAAGTTCATCGTCAAACCAACGAATGAGTGCCTCCATACCTTCAATATTATTTGTTTGTAGATTCACTTTCGGTTGGTAATACAGTTCAAATGCCTGATTTTTAATGGCATCATGTAACTTTGTTTCCAATGTCAGTAGTTGGTTATGTGAAAAGCGCTGTTGTTTTTTATAAATGACAAACCCTTTATTATTGCTTTTTTTCGCCTCATACATCGCAATATCTGCATATTTTAATATGTCTTGTGCTGAGTGACCATGCTCCGGGTAATTTACAGCTCCGATACTGATCGATGCATAAAATGCATAGTTATTTAAATTGAATTGGTGTTTAAATAGCGCTTGTATATCTTCTGCAGCATTTTCAAGTAGTGTCGCATCTCTTAATATACAGATAAATTCATCTCCACTTAATCGATAAAAAGTCATAAGCGGGCTATTCAATGTTTTTGTTCGCTCCGCAATTTCTACTAAAAACAGATCTCCAATTCGATGCCCTAAGCCATCATTAATGTTTTTAAATCGGTTCACATCAAATAACATAAGTGAAAATGGCTGTTGCTCAACTTCGATCAACGTTTTTAAATCATTAAGCAACATCCGGCGATTTGGCAGTCCTGTCAAGTCATCATGGTGTGCAATATGTATCATTTCCCCAATTTTCTTTTGTGCGGTAATATCTGTACGAATCGAAATATACTGATAGGGTTTTCCTTTTTCGTTCAAAAAAGGCACAATCGTCGTCTGTACCCAATATGTTGAACCATCCTTTGCGCGGTTGCATACTTCCCCATGCCACGTTTTACCCGAACCTATCGTACGCCACATTTCCTTAAAAAAAGATTTTGGGTGATAGCCTGAATTTAAAAGTCGGTGATCTTTACCAATGAGTTCACAACGTTCATATTTGGAGATTTTACAAAATCGGTCATTTACCATTGTGATAATGCCTCGTTGATCTGTAACAGCCAAAATGGACGACTCGTCTAATGCAACTTTAATATTTTGTAATTCTTCTACCGTCAGTTGCATTGAACTTAGTACATTTGTATCTTCTGTTTTCACCATATATCCACCAACTTCTATTTAGTGATTCTTTTCTAATGTATTTTCTAAAAATTTGCACTCTTTAATCCATAATTATAGTTCTTAATTAACGATTTTGGTAGTTCTTTTAGATAATTTCGACTATTTTTTATAATTTTTTACTTTTTCTCTCTCTTTTTTAAGTGTTTTTCAATTTCTATCTGAATTTTACTAGAAATTTTTTATCGAGGTTCTCTATTAAATGTTCAACATCCTCCTCCTTTTACTGGAATATTCTGATAAGATTATAGTAATTTCCATTGAAAGGATTGATAAAAATGAAAACATTTATGAAAGTGATTGAAAAGTAATCTTTCTACTCTTTTCAATCGAATATAAACATAATATAAAACTACTTGAAAAGAGGAAAACGATGTATACAGATCAGGAACTAATCATCCGACCAATAATTGAGCAAGATATGGAACGTTTATGGGAACTAATTTATAAAGATGAGCAGCCCGAATGGAAAAAATGGGATGCGCCGTATTATCCGCATAGAGCGATTCCTTATGAACAATTTATCCAGAAAAGGCAGGATTGGATTGGTGACAACAGCTTTTGGGTTATTGAAGTATCCGGTGTCGTTCGAGGAATTATCTCCTACTACTGGGAACACGAACCTTCAAAGTGGATTGAAATGGGCATAGTTCTGCATGAAGGGCAATCGTGGGGAAAAGGGATTGGAACACGGGCATTAAAATTATGGATTGCGCATTTATTTCATACAATGCCAATAGTGCGTGTTGGTTTAACGACATGGTCAGGCAATGAACGCATGATTCGTGTTGGCGAAAAACTGGGGATGCAGCTAGAAGCAAGAATCCGTAAAGTCCGCTATTACGAAGGGCACTATTATGACTCGATTCGCATGGGGTTACTCAGAGAAGAATGGGAAGCATTGAATAAAGAATAATTTTTCAGGGGTGGAGAAGATGAGCGTAAAAGAGAAACTGCAAGCAAACTATGAGGATATGGTCGAAATCCGAAGACATCTGCATATGTATCCGGAGCTTTCATTTAAAGAAGTTAATACACCAAAACTCGTTGCCGAAAAGCTTCGTTCTTATGGGATTGAAGTGAAAGAAAATGTTGGCGGTAATGGAGTTGTTGGCTATTTAGAGGGTACTTTTGATGGACCGACAATTGCGTTTCGCGCAGATTTTGACGCACTCCCGATTCAAGATGAAAAAGAAGTACCTTACAAATCAAAAGTCGATGGAGTAAGCCATGCTTGTGGTCATGATATCCATACAGCCGCACTGCTCGGTTTGGCAAAGTCACTTGCTGATAACCGGGACGCACTTCATGGCAATGTCGTATTCATCCATCAATTTGCGGAAGAAGTCGTACCAGGTGGTGCAAAGGCTATGGTAGAGGCAGGTTGCCTAAATGGTGTCGACTATGTGTACGGTTCTCATGTCTCATCCTGGAGCGAATTAGGCACTGTGCTGTTTTGTGAAGGCTACGCAATGGCAGCTGCCGACTTTTTTGAACTCACTATTCAAGGTAAGGGCGGGCATGGCGCATCTCCTCACGAAACAATCGACCCTATCGTTGCAGCAGCACAGTTTGTATTTGGTGTGCAGCCAATCGTCAGCAGAAATACTGACCCGATTGAATCTGCTGTTATTACAATCGGAAAAATTGAAAGTGGCACAGTTGGCAATGTCATTCCTGATAAAGCCCATTTAACAGGGACTGTTCGTACAATTAATCCGGCGATTCGCGATATGGTAGAGCAAAAGTTAAACAACTTATGCAAAGCGATTGAAATTCAGTACGGTGCTACGCTTGAATTTAACTATACTCGCGGCTATGACGCCGTATATAATCACCCGACTGAAACAGCTATGCTTCGCGAAGCTGTCTCAACAAATTTGCCAGACTTGCAAGTATTGAATGCCCCACCTCGCATGGGAGCAGAAGATTTCACCTATTATTTACAGGAAAAGCCCGGCACGTTTTTCTTCACAGGCGGCGGCAATCCGGAGATCAATGCAGTCTACCCGCATCACCACCCACGATTCGATGTGGATGAACAGTCAATGTTGAATATTGCCAATGTGTTTGTGGAGGCATTAAAGCTTCATGGGGTTATAAAATAATTTAGACTTGAACTGCCAGATTCTCTATGGAGGTTATAGAAAATGAAAAAAGAAAAGAACGAGCTTTTTGAATGGATTAAAGTTATTGCCATAACCGCCTTGTTTGTTGTAGCTATTCGTATGTTTATTTTCACTCCGATTGACGTGAAAGGTGCTTCCATGATGCCGACATATGAAGACGGAGACCGAATTATCGTCAATAAAATCGGGAAATCGCTTCATGATTTCAATCGGTTCGATGTCATTGTATTCGATGGCTTAGAAAGCGAATATTTTATTAAACGGATTATCGGACTTCCAGGTGATCATATCGAATATAAAGATGATGTACTTTATATAAATGGTCAGGAAATCGACGAGCCCTATTTGGATGAATATAAATCTGCTCTTAACGATCCTGGCGACTTGACTCCTGATTTCACGCTGGAAGATTTAGTTGGGGTATCTGAAATTCCGAATGACTATTATTTTGTTATGGGTGATAACCGCCGTAAAAGTAGTGACAGCCGAGATCCACGCATCGGTCTTGTCTCAAAGGAACATATTCTTGGCTCTACATCTATCCGTTTTTACCCGCTCGACTCATTGGGTTTAGTAAAATAAAACAGCTATGCCGCGATTGCTTTAAGTAACAGTCGCGGCTTTTTTAATCAGACCGAATAACGGCAACGATAAAAAGGGAGTGCAAAAGCTATTTCACTTTTACACTCCCTTCTCCTATAATTCAAGCTTGTACAGCTGATCATCCTTATCTCCACGTTTACCGCGTCCTTTGCGATCCATACCGTTTCACCGATTTAAAAATCAATAAAAAACGGGTGCTTCGTTGTGTCCAAACAATATGCTATTCTTTGTCGAAAGTTTCCGAATGTCACCATTTCCAGGGCCTCTTCAATTGGGAAATACCCGACTTCCAGACTTTCCGGTGAAGTTGTCGGTGTCCCCCCAATTGGTTTCGCTAGGAAAAGCGTATTGCATATAGATTTCTCTACATTTTGAAAAATACCGCAGAATTTGAGTATTTCCACATCTATTCCCGATTCTTCTTTTGTTTCCCTAATCGCTGCAGCTGTCAAAGATTCGCCTTCTTCCACTTGACCGCCCGGCATTTCCCACCCCCGTTTAGGTCCTTTAATAAGCAGAACCTCATTTTTACTGTTCAGTATAATCGTAGCTGCAGACACAATATGTTTAGGGGTTGTATTTATTATTTGCTGAATTTGTTCCAATCTCATCAGTCCTTTTAAAAGTATCTATATCGCTTATTTTAAAAGTTTCTATAGAGGAAATTTAAAACCCTGCCATTAAGAGCATCTTTCTTAAATCCTGCATTTCCTAATTAACAAACAACGATACAAACGCAACGCCAAATAAAATTACTGACACAACCCAAAAGAGAATTCCTGATTGTTTATTTTGAGTCCGTCTGTACTCTCTGTATCCTATTATTCCATACATCGCACTCATAAAGACAAACATAAGCGGCTGCAGGTGGAAGCGATCTGTAACCAAACTATAAATACCAATCAATGCAGCCAAAAATGCTAAAGCTATTTGAAAGGTAACAAGTATATCGACTTTCATTTCCTTCATTTATAACCCCTCAATGCATGATATGTAATTAAGTTATTCCTTAAAATATTCCTCCGCTAAAATAGCTAAGTAATCCATATCTTCATATATATCATCTTTTAAAAATTCCTGTCTGTGGCGTCCTTCCCAAACCATACCGGACTTCTCCATTACCTTTCTTGAAGCGATATTTCTAACCATGCAGCGGCTGTAAATTCTATTTAATTGATGTTCCTGAAATCCGTAATCAATTATTTTTTTGCATGCTTCTGTTGCATAGCCATTACCCCACTCCGAGACATCAATAAAATAGCCCACCTCTGCATTACGGTGATTTTTTGAAATCGTAACGAGCCCGCAATTCCCGATATAGTGGCCATTTTCTTTTAAAAACACAGCAAACTCATAGGCTGTCCCTTGCTCAAAGCTTTTTTGCAAATAGGAAATCCACTGACCGACAACTTCGCGTGGATAAGGATGCGGAATCATGACCATTGTGTCCGCAATCTCCCTATGCTTTACTACTTCAAAAATAGCATCCGAAAATTCAACTTCATATGGCTTTAATATAAGTCTTTCCGTTTCTAAAATCATTTCCTCATCCCCTAAACTATTTAATGAAATATTCCATGTAAATATCATTTTCCTTAAAACCGATTTTTTTGTATAACGGTTTGCCCATCGGTGAAGAAATCAAAAATATGTGATGTACATTTCTTTCTTGAGCTTCTGCCAGTAACCGCTCAACCAACTGTTTCGCAAGCCCCCGACCTCTGCTTTCCGGTGTTGTGTACATATTCAAAATATACCCGCGAATGCCTGTGGGATTGGAATAGCTAGGGGGAAAGGAAATAAACTGAATGCCCCCTGTAGCAATCGCACCTTTCTCTTCCTCAATAATCCATTGAACAATTTGGTCAGAGTTCAATTGCTTCTCAAAAAAGCTCCTTAATTGTTCATCGATATTGGAAGATACGGTTTGCCCTTCCTCCACTAATAACCGCTTACGTAAATCTATTAATAATTCCATATCATCTTTAGTAGCCAATCGGTATTCCATTCAGATCCACCTTTCTGATTTTTTTGATGCTCTTTTATTTCCTATCCATAATGACGAGCTTTTTCGTCTTGAACTTTTCTGAAACAGCATAAATAAGTGTAATCATAAGTGCTGTAATACTTGGATAACCTATCATCACAACAATATTTGTATGTTCAACTAAACTGAATTCTCCCCACTCAAGCCATAGACGCCAGCCCATTCCAAGAGCACTGAATAGTAGCGAAATGAAAAAAACCATTTGCGTTTTGCGAACAAAAATCCCGACAAAGACATTCGCAACAACAATATAAATAAGGAAAACTATAAATGTAGAAACTAAATCAAACCCCTTTAAATTTGGAATAACCTTAGTAAAAGATATTCCCGTAAAAAACAGGATCGTCATGAGATTAAAAATTAAGAAATGTTTTCTATACTTTTCTATTTTTTTATAATCCTCCGTACCGAACATTCCATTCACCTCTTTTACTTATTGTAACAATTAATGGAATATATAGGAGCGGAAATTGCTAAACACACTTTGAAACTTCCGGAATTTTCTAACGTCTATTATACAAATATCTGAAAGAAGGAGGATTAACATGCAGAAATTAAACATAATCTTTTTAAGAACGGTTATTATATCAACTGGTTTACTTGTATTGTCATTATGTGTATTTGTTTTGCCGAGTTTAGCTCAGGAAACTGCGCATTTAAATCCTGAAGTGGCTTACCTGCAATATCCGATTTTATTAGGTATGTACGCGACCGCAATTCCATTTTTCTATGCGCTATATGAAACATTGAAGATGATTACACTTATTGAGCGGGAATCAGTTTTTTCCATTCTTCTTGAACAAGGATTAAACTATATAAAATATTGCGCCTATATCATTCTTGTTTTATATATTTCGGGCTTCTTCCTGCTCGATTATACAAATGCACTGCCTCCGTTAGTGGCGTTGATCGGTATTGTTATCATTTTAATTACGATTCTTGTTGCTACAGGTGCCGCATTTTTAAAATATGTACTTATAAAAAGTCGATTGAATGTGAATTAAAAACAACCACTCCGATAATCTTTCGGAGTGGTTGTTCGAGTTCTATTATTTTATTTCACTAATTTCCAATAGCTTTTCTGCCGTGCCGTTCACACTTCCATATGCATCATTCAGTTCATGCATACTTGTAGCAAACTGTTCCGTAAACGCTGCGATTTGGCTTGTTGTTCCACTTACATCTTCAATGGAAACGCGAATATTATTAAGCTGCGCAGCAATTTTTTCTGCGCTTTCTTTGCTGTTCTGCGCCATTTTTTGAATTTCCTTCGCTACGACGGCAAATCCTCTTCCATGCTCGCCAGAACGAGCCGCTTCAATCGATGCATTTAATCCTAAAATTTGTGATTTCGATGCAATTCCTTTTACAAGCTCGACCATGTGATTGATTTCCCCGATATCTGCGGTCATCGTTTCTGTAGATGTGACAAGCCCGTCCAAACGGCTCGATACGTCCATGCTCGCTGAGGTTAACTCTTCATTCGTAGCCGTCATTTCTTCTACCGCACTCGATAACTCTGTCGCTAATTGGCGCATGGAATCCATTTTTCCATTTGAAATAATGGCACTCACGACCCCAATTATTTCTCCGCCATCAAAAATAGGCTGTGCTGTTGAAATATAAGCAAACCCGAATTTTTCGGGACCCTTCTCTTCTCTTAAAAAACGTTTGGATGTCAATGCCCGCTCTGTAACGGTACCTCGGAAATTCTCCAATTTCATCCCTACAGTAATTTTCAGATCAATGAACTGACCCGGCTGATATCCGACAACCTCTTCTTTATTCGCTACAACGATACAAGCATCTTCCGGAAAAGTTGCCTGATATAACTCCATCGTATCTACCACTGCTTGTAATTTTGTATGCATCATCCATCTCCCCTTTAGAAGTATTATATACTAAATAATAATATATAAATATTTCAGTTTCCAAAATATCATTCTGTCACTAACCAACATTTTCCCATAAAAAAATTCCCTCTTCTATAACATAGAAGGGGAATCTTTCATTATTCTTCCATCGCTGCAGCTGCAGTCAGCATATTATCATAATCTTCTTCATCATAGACCAGATTATAGATTTTCCACAGACCGTCTTCTGTTTTCTTTAAGTAAGCCGTACCGGATAAATCTAATGTCATCTCAAGATTAAAATTGATTTCCGGGTCAGTCATCTTAATATGAACTTTTAAATCATCAATTTTTACTGCGGCAAAACGTTTATTCAGTGTAATCAACTTACTTGAATACTCGCCGATTTTTTGGGATGAACTCGAACCAGTTGAAAAATCTGCATCTTCCAATAGCAATTGGCTATCAAGTGAATAAGCTAAATAGTAGCCTGTTGTTGTTTCACGATAGAGCGCATCCATACCTTCTGCGTTTTCCGTGTCTGAAGAAAACTCAAATTCTTTATCAATATAGCGATTCACTGTCGCAATGATTGAAGCTTCATCTTCTGCTTCACCACTCTCTAAATGCAGCGCACGGTCAATCATCAATACTGCGTGAGAACGCTTTGCATAATCATTCGGTTTAAATGTTTCTCCGTAGCCATTTACAATACCGGCACCTGCTGTTTTCACAATCGCCTCATAAGAATAGCTATTTGGATTTACATCGTTAAACATTTTTCCTGTTTTTGAAAAATCAACTGTTCCATTAAATGCACGATAAATCATCGCTGCCATTTGAGCACGTGTAATTTTATCGTTCGGTTTAAATGTACCATCTTCTTTTCCGGTAATAATGCCTTTACTGCTCGCAATTTGAACAAAATCATAATACCATGCAGATGTCTTAACATCAGAGAATTCTTTCTGAATATCGCCGTTTGTCAAGTTCATTGCGTTCACTAAAATCTTCGTAAACTGTGCACGCGTAATACTATTTTCAGGCTTTAAGAGTATTGAAGTATATTCGTATACTTCACCATCTTCTTCATAAACTGTCGGTTCTTCGTATCCGTCGATAATATTTGCATATAAGAAACGTTCCAACTGCTCATATGCACCATGTTCATAACTTACATCATCCATGTAATACTGATCGGTCGTTTTTTCTGCTGCCGACGCTGGCGTTACAGTTATAAAACAAGCTGTAAAAACTAATAAAATTGCTAATTGAAGTACCTTCAATCTAGTTAACCCCACTTCTCCAAATTCTATAATACCTTAACATATTACTTAAACAGAGTTTATATGAATACAAGTATATTTTGGTAATATTTTCGAGAAATAAATTAGTAGCCTAAATAGTAGTAAAAGAAGAATGCGACAGCAAAGTTAGGAACTGCCATCGTCAGGGAACGCCATGCAATCTTATTTCTTTGAATCCAGCTTTCTTTCGTTTCCATTGCCATGTTTGCCCGCATCCGGTCACCATTGACAAACGCACCGGAAAAAATGCATGCCACAATAAGAAAGACAAAACCAATCCCGCTCGTAATATTGGAAATCATATGAACATCCCAAATAATAATACAAAGCAAAATTCCTATTAAAGACACCCCTGTACCGATTAGAAAAAATTTCATATTATTCCCCCTTTCCCTATATACCGCATTTTTTGGGAAATGGGTTCAAAATAAATTGATATTATGGGAATTTTGTCAGGCATCGTCTGGAACTAAGTAATAATGTACAATACTTAAAAATCCTTTCGCCGAGTTTTTCATTGCATGTTCATCGATATTAAATTTTGGGTGGTGATGAGGAAATTGTGTAGTGGGGGCATCTGTAGCTGAACCAGTATAAAAATATACTCCGGGAACTTGTTGCAAATAATACGCAAAATCTTCACTTGCCATAATGGGGGGCATCTCGACGACATTTAAATGGTTAATATTATCAAGCAAATCTCTTACAACTTTTGTTTCTTTCTCGGTATTGACTAATTGCGGATATCCTCTTGTATATTCCATCTCATAAGTAGCACCATAAGTTACTGTGACATTATTAAGAATATGTGTTAAAAGTGTTTGGACATTTTCCTGTTGTTCCTGGTTAAATGTACGAACTGTCCCCTCAATTGCAGCTTCTTCGGGAATCACATTTATTGTACCCCCGGAGTTGAACACAGTAATTGCTGCCACTACCGGTTGTACCGGATCAAGTTTTTGACTCATTAACAAATGGATTTGAGTTATAATTTGTGCGCCAATCACAATTGGATTGACGGAAGTGTGAGGAGCGGAAGAATGTCCGCCTTTACCGATTATTCTAATTTTTACATAGTCACTGGAAGCGGTAGCACTCCCTTTTGGTACCGTAAAGTTTCCTAATGGGACGGAAGATAGGACATGATTTCCAAAGATTGCATCTACCCCTTCGAGCACACCCTCTTTTAACATTTGAATCGCTCCCCCCGGAAATTGCTCTTCCGCTGGTTGAAATATAAATTTAACCGTCCCATGGAGTTGGTCTTCATATTTACTTAGTATTTTTGCTACCCCAAGCAATGTTGCTGTATGTGCGTCGTGACCGCATGCATGCATAACATTCGGGACCTGGGATTTATAGGGCACGTCATTTTTCTGTTGAATGGGTAACGCATCCATGTCAGCTCTTAATGCAATCGTCGGCCCTGTTTTTCCCCCTTTTAAAATTCCGACAACGCCATGCCCGCCAATATTCCGTTGCACTTTAATTCCATAACCGGCTAAAATATCCCCTACCATTCTGGCCGTTTGTACCTCTTGAAATGGCAGTTCAGGGTTCTCATGCAAATGCCTTCTCCAAGCAACCATTTGATCGTACACTTCCTCCACTTCTGCATGCCACTCGTTAAGCACTTGAACACATCCTTTTCTCACTCGTTCTTATGCATCAAATTAGTATATACATTTGTTACATGAGTTGTTCGGTAAGACGGATTTATCCAAAGAAAAAGAGCTTCGGCATGAATCCGAAACTCCTTTTTATTATTAATTTTCTTCATAATAGCCGCATACGACATGTCCGACCGCTTTAGCCGCGACCAGAAGCGCATCTTCATCAATATCGAATTTTGGATGATGATTGTAATAAGGTTTTTCTACTCCTTTTGGTGAACAACCAATATAGAAGAAGCAAGACGGGAACTTCTCTGCATAATAGGCAAAGTCTTCAGATGGCGACATTGGCGGCACTTCCTTCACCTCTGTAATAATCGGATCATTCGCCCCTACTAAATATCCTGCTACTTTCGCTGTTAATTCAGGGTCATTGTATAATGGCGGATAATCGTTTTCATACGTCAACTCACAAGTGACACCGAATTCTTCTTCCAAACCTCTTACTAATCTTTTTACTTCCACTTCAATTTTTTCCTTCGTTTCTATCGTCATATAGCGAATATCGCCTTCAAGTTCTACACTATCTTTAATCACATTAAATGTTCCTTTACCGTCGAAGGAACCAATTGTAATAACACCGATATCAAAGGGGCTTAAACGGCGGCTAATAATTGTTTGCACAGCAGTGACAAAGTGTGCACCGGCAACAATCGCATCGTTTGCCAAATGTGGTGAGGAGCCATGTCCGCCGCGTCCTTGAATTTTCAGTTTTAAGTAGGCACGCCCATTGAAGGCAAAACCTGAATTATAACCGACAAATCCTGCAGGTCCCATTGGCAGCAAGTGAATCCCGAAAACATTATCTAAATCATCGAGCAGCCCCGACTCTACGATACTTTTCGCTCCGCCTGGCGGAACTTCTTCTGCATGCTGGTGAATAATTTTAATTGTCCCTGGTATCTCATCTTTCAATTCGATCAAACAATCCGCCAATACAAGTAAATATGCGGTATGTCCGTCATGGCCGCATGCGTGCATTACTCCTTCATTAACAGATTTGAATGGAACATCGGCTTCTTCGGTAATCGGCAATGCATCGAAGTCTGCGCGAAGCCCGATATCTTTGCCTGGTTTGCCGCCTTTAATCGTTACAATAATTCCGTAGCCATTTCCGACATTTGAATGAACTTCTACATCTTTTCCTTTATAAAAGTCGAGAATGTACTGTGCAGTTTTTTCTTCTTGAAACGATATTTCAGGATGCTGGTGTAAATGTCTCCGGATTTGAATCATTTCATCTTTACGAAGTTCCAGCATCTCCATTAGTTTTTGTTTCATGGTTACCACTCCTGAACTTAAATTTTGAAGAAAATAATGTAAACGCCTTTGACAAGGCGTTTACATCATTCTAATTGATCGACTGATTCCCCCGCGTTTTTTGGAACTAGGAATAAAACTGATAAGATGGAAAGGACACCGAATATGACGTTAATGATGATCCCTGTTGTTGCGGCCATTTCCAGGTTGCCGTTTGCAGATGCCGCGCCGTAAGCTGTCATGGAAATGGCTACACCGAACGCACTACCTAAAGAACTTGCCATTTTATATACACCTGCCGCTTCCCCAACTTTGTCAGAAGGTGCATTGGATACAGATGTATCTGTTGACGGTGTTGCATAAATACCTAAGCCAAGACCGAATAAAGCAAATCCTACGAATACCGCGATTGTATACGCTACATCCGGCAAGAATGTTAATCCCATTAATGCGACACCGACCGTAGTAATTATTCCACCCCAAATCATCGGTTTTTTAGCACCAACACGTTGAAGTATTTTCTCCCCTACACGGATCATTGCCAGTACCGTCACTAAATAGCCAAGGGAAAGTAAGCCTGATTGGAAAGCATTAAATCCACGTCCTACCTGCACATACGTATTGGCTACTACTAATGTACCCGCTATTGCATTAAGTAAAAAGTTCGATACCGTTGCACCTGTATAGGCTTTGTTTTTAAATACCGCAAAGTCGATTAGTACAACTTCTTTTTTCATCTCTACTCGAATGAATGTAATTAATCCAATTACTGTTACTGCCATCAAAATTAAGGAAATGCCGCTTGTCCAACCAAAGTCTGCACCATACGTAATTAAAATATTTAATGCAACCATTGTGACAATAAAAATGCCTAGACCGACGTAGTCAAAACGGAATTTTCCTGAAGACTCCTGTTTACTTTCAGGTGTGTCTTTTAATAAAAACAGACCAACTAGAGCGAATACAATCGAGAAGATGAAAATCCATCTCCATCCTAATGAAGTCGCAATGGCACCACCTGCAAATGATGCAACACCGGAACCTCCCCATGAACCAATTGACCAGTAGCTTAATGCTCTTTGACGGTCCGCGCCTTCAAAATAAGCTTTGATTAATGCAATTGTAGACGGCATAATGAATGCAGCTGATAGACCGATAATAATTCGGCCGATGATTAATAAAACAGCACCTTGCGCCAATACTAAACAGAGTGAACCAAGAATACTTAGCCAATAACCGATGACCGCTATTTTTTTACGACCTATTTTGTCAGCAAGACCACCTGCCGCTACGATAAACATACCTGAGAATAATGCCGATAAACTAATCGCTATATTAATCGTACCAAGCGAAATGCCTAAATCCTCTTGAACAGCTGGTACAACGTTTACCATTGCTTGAGCAAATAACCAGAATGTAATAACACCGAATACAATTCCGATGATCATTTTATTCGTACCTTTGTATGTGTTCATAATAATCCTCCTATAAAATTTCCCGCGTAATTATAATGTCTTCAAATCTCTTTTAATCATACTCCTCAGTATTAAAAGAAATATTTCAACAACGCTTTAACAATTAACAATAATGATTTATTTTCTCGAGAATATTCTTTAGCCGTTAAAGCCTGATCAATACTTCATGTCTTTAGTTTATACAGAAATCTATATGTCAAAAAGTTATTATTTGCGTATAACATGTATACGAGTCTGTATATTTTTTACGGGAACAATTGGAGCAGCAAAAATATACCGTCAATTTTTTACTTAAATAAAAAAAGACTGCTGCGTATCGCTCGCAACAATCTTTTTATAAAACAGCTTTTCTTATATCAAAAAAATGAATGGCATTCACCGTTAAGTATGAATAAAAAGACCAATCACTCATAATTTTTTCATCAAAAATTTCAAGTTGAGGATAGCTTGACCTGTTAATATAATCAATGACTTCCATATCCAATCCATAGCGGCTATTCAAATCAATCCAATTTGTATAAAGTGCGCCATGCTCACGGTCAAACGTGTATTTTCGCACTTGATATTCGCCAGGCTCCATTCCTTTAATTTTCACAAATAAGTCCTTATTGAACATTTGCAAAAACGTTTCCTCAATTAAATAATAAGGATTCACGGTTTTACTGTTCATGAGCACTAACTGATACCCACGTTCATTTTTTGTCATCATGTAATCAGGTCCTTGGGCAACAATCTTACCGTTTAGCCTTTTTGCAAACATTAATGCAAAATATGCCGGTCTTTTTCCATCAAAATAATGGAAAAGTTCTAGCCCTTCAATCCGGATACGTTGGCCGTCACTCTCACTTTCATGTACAACCGTATTAATCCAAAAACCTACTGATTCCACCTCATCTGATATGTCCAGTATATTTTCCAATACTAATGCTGCGCGGAAAAAGCGGCCGTTTGTCAGGCGTGTATTTCCGGAAAGAGTATTCCATGAAATGACATGAAGCGGCTTTTTAATTCCATTCTTCTTTAAATACGCTTTTATTTTTTCTGTTTTTTCTTTCAAATAATCTTTTGTCAGGAAAAAGCGGTCATCGTTCAACTCTTTAAAATCTACAACATCATTTTGATTCGAATGATACCCTATAAAATCTACAAATTTCGCCTCTTTTAACAGCCATATATGCGCTTCGCTTGTCTTCTCCTTTTCAAAGGAAAAAGGTAAAAACATACCGACATGAATATCCGGTACAATGCCTTTTATCAAATGGTATAACCTAAAATAAACCCGTTTTAGCTCATCTGCTGCCACGATAGTATTGTATGGTTCATAAAAGAGAAAATGCCAGGCGCTTAAATAGGAACCACCATATAATTGCAGACAATGCTTCAAAAAATGCTCCAGCTTTCTGAGATAATTTTCTTCATCCATCGATAATTCCTGATAATCAATTCTTACGAAAAGTGCCAAGTTTTGCTGCTTTAAAAATTCCAGGGCAATATCGGTTTTAAAATATTGTGAACTTGTCGGGATAATTTCATCCGTTTCAATCTCAGCTGAAATCGCTTCTCCCTTTAGTAAATTACTGATTCCTACAAAATCTACCCCGATTTCTCTTTTCGCCATTAAAATTTGTGCACGGATATTTTCCTTTTGTAATTCCTTCAACTCATGCGCAATAACCATATGTTTGGGCCTTGAAATAGGAATATTGCCAGGTGCTGTTATATCCAATGACAATTCTTCAAATTTCGATTGTGTATTTTTATACGATTGATCAAGTGTATTTAAAATAACCCCTAACTTGCCTAAAATTTCAGGGGAATGTACTGGCTGTTCCGCATCTTCCAGCGGGTACTCTTTAAATGAATCCTTCTTTTCTACAGGATGTTTCTCCCGATAGACATGCGGTGTCATCCCATAGTTTTCTTTAAAAAGGGTAGTAAATGATTTCGTGTTGGGAAATCCATTATTCATCGAGATTTGTGATACCGTATCATTCGTATAGAGCAAATCTTTTACACTATGCTTTAGACGGATTGTCATTAAATAACGACTGAACCCCATATTCATCTTTTGTTTAAAATAACGGGATAAATAAGCTGTCGACAAATAGGATTTTCGGGCCATTTCCTCCAACGTAATCGGCTGATCATAATTTCTTTCCAAGTAATCGATAATTTGCATAAGCCGCTGATCATTTGTATCCAATTTTTCTGAGGAGCTCCCTTTTTTCTTAAAGCCGCGTATGAGCGTAAGCAAGATATCACATAAATATTTTTGAAACTCAATTTGGTGGCTTTCATCTTGACGGTAATAGGAAATAATTAACTTAATAAGCCACTTACGAAGATTATTAAGCATTTTTTCGCGCCCCATATGCACTTCCTTTGAGTAGCATTCAAAGCGATTATCACGGTAATTTTTATAAAATCGGTCGATAAATGCATCCGAAATTGTTAGACTGAGCACATAATTATCAGGATTTCCCTTTATCTGAAAGAGTTCGTTTCGATTAATAACCAATAAATCAAGTTCATTTAATTCATAAAAATGGCTATCTGTCTCGACAGTAATCTGCCCTTCAACAACAAATATTAACTCAAGCCCCTGATTTACTTTTGGTGATAAATAATGAATCTCCTTTAAGGAAATTTGAAATTCAGATAGCTGGTTACTCATCTGTTCACCTCACTATTTTTCTTTAAGTTAGTTTTCCTAATGTGGAAAGTTTTGTTCCTTTTATACGATTTGTCTATTATGTTGAATTGTTTCAATAAACTTTTCAATCGTTGCCGTCAAATAGGAATCCGCTCTCCTAATAAAGACCGTCTTTACTTTACTATACTCACTTGGCAATGAGTGACAATAAATAGTCCCGCTCTGCTCCAGATGTGCAACAGCTGACTTTGGGACAAATGAAACCCCTAGTCCCATTGAAACACTGCGTATAATCGTTTCCAGTGTACCAAACTCCATCACTTTTTGAGGACTGATATTTTGATCCTGGTACCATGTTTCCAGACGTGCCCGGTATCCGCAGCCTTTTCTGAAACATAGGAACGGGATGCCTTCTAATTCTCCCAACTTCAGATGAGGTGAGTTTGAAATTAATACAAGCTCTTCATCAAATACTTCATATGACTCAAGATCCGGATGAATATTCGATGCGGTTATAAACGCTCCATCCAATTTATAATCCAGTACTTTTTGCTCCAATTTCTCTGTTACCCCTGTTATTAATGACAAATCGACATTTTGATAACTCTTCATATAGGAAGTTAATATGTTTGGTAAATGGTAAACCGTTTCGACCGTACCTATTTCAAGCTTCCCGATTGGTTCATTTTTATTAAGGACGGCTCTTTTCATTTCTTCCGTCAATAACAATATTTTTTTACTATAAGATAGCAAGTTTTTCCCTTCAGGCGTCAAAGTCATCCCTCGTCGATGTCGATTGAATAATGGCGTGTTCAATTCTACTTCGAGTTTTTGTATTCTTGATGTAATATTCGATTGGACATAATTTAACTCTTTCGCTACTTCTGTTACAGTTCCCTTCTCGGCAACAAGTTGAAAAATTTCCAAGTCTTTAAATTCCATGATGATTTCAAACTCCTTTTCACTACCATTACTCTACTATGGTATCTCTAATAATGATACTAATAATAAATTTAATTCATTTTACGAGATGTTTGTATGATTGTAAGATAGTAATCGTGACTATTTAGTGAAAAGAGGTTAATAAAGATTGAAAAACAGCGTTTTAATAGGTTCTATTCTTTGTTTTATAGCTGCAGTATCATGGGGCGCCATGTTTCCGGTAGCACATGATGCATTTAAACATATAGACCCTTTTTACTTTACGATTTTCAGATATGGCGCTGTGACGATCATTTTGATTGCACTGCTACTATGGAAAGAAGGAAAGAGAGCTTTCCGTATGGAAGGAAAAGGCCTGCAGCTTTGGTTTTTCGGTACGATGGCCTTTACTGTTTATAATTTGCTTATTTTCTGGGGCGAGGATTTACTCGGACAGTCCGGTGTTATGACAGCCTCTATAATGGAATCACTGATGCCGATGATTTCGATTGTCATCTCATGGATGATTTTTAAACACCGTCCATCGCTGTTTACATTACTATGTGTATTATTATCATTTATCGGTGCGGTATTAGTTATTACAAAAGGCGATCTTCAGGCATTTTTAGGCACGACAGGTCAGTTTATCCCTTCCCTTTTTATCTTTATCGCTGTCGTCGGATGGGTGATTTATACAATGGGTGCTAATGAGTTCAGTCATTGGTCTGCTTTGCGCTATTCTACATTGAGCTGTTTACTTGGAACGGTAACCGCATTATTCGTTACTTTAGGTGCGACAATGTTCGGCACTTTATCTGTGCCAGGTGTAAACGATGTAGTTGCAGTAGGTCCACACTTACTGTTTATGATTATTTTCCCCGGTGTCATTGCATTATTGGGCTGGAACATTGGCGTCAACTACTTGTCACCTTTGAATGCATTACTGTTCATCAATTTCGTTCCTGTCACAACACTATTCATTTCCATTGTTCAAGGGAATGCGGTAACGGTGTTTGATATTGTCGGAACAGTGTTGATTATCATTGCGCTTTTATCTAACAATATGTATGTACGAATGCGTGACAAGAAAAGAACCAATCATTCGATGCATTCTACATGGAGTGAAGGGGTTTCTTAACTACAATTTTAGGGCTTAATATAAATAAGCGTATCTATCAAATAAGATAGATGCGCTTATTTAAATTTCGGACTTTTATAGTTCATTGTAATAGTTTCCTTATAATGTTATCTTTTGGTTAAAGTACTATAATTTTATTTAAAGGAGTTGGAAAAGTGAGAAAAACGATTGCCTCTATTAGTATTGCACTGGGCTTGATGTTTCCGGTCGGGATAAACGTCAATGCAACGACTGTTCATTACAAAGACGTCAAAGAATCGGACAACTTTTATCCCTCTGTTCAGTATTTGTTAAATCATAAAGCAATTAGCCGGACATTGCCTCAATTTAGACCATATGAAAATATTACACGGGGTCAAGTGGCAAGTATACTTGCAAAAGTATTGGATGACCGCTTAAAAGAAATTGAGTATACGGAATGGTACAGTGGTGCGAACTTTATCGATGTGCCAAAAACGGATCAATTTTATCCTTACATTAATAAGCTGGACTGGAACGGGATTATGCGCGGATATTATGTGAATAATTCTTCTTCCTCTCCGAGAGCTTTCGGTATTAACCAGCCCTTAACGCGGGGACAATTTGCCGGCGTCATTATAAAAGCATATGAAATTCCATTAATTAAATTGCAAGATTACAAAGACAGTGGCGCTTCCCCATCTGATATATTTAACGGAAATGACTTTACGTATCCTTGGGGACAGGAAATCGCAACACTTCAAACAATCGGAATTTTAAGTGGTTACGACGACGGAAATTTCAAACCAAGTACACCGATTAAACGTTCTCAGTTTGCAAATATGCTTGTGAAAGCTGCAAATGGCGAACTGTATTTCTTTAACCAAAACAACCTGCTCAATGACTTTGAACGTCTAGGTATTTCTAAAGACATTGCAATGGAAAAAATCAAAACACTAACAAATAATGCAACTGTTAAATATTTAGCCTCCTATAGAGATATACGATATTTAAATGCTGTGACTATGGCTACGATGATCTATAAAGAAGGAGATATTTTGTTCGAAGATATTAACGTGAAAATGGCTGTTTCAAAAGATGCGAACGGAAAGTGGCAATTGGCTGTTGAGAAGATTAATTAACAGGAGTTAAATTATATCGGCTAGATGGCTAATCATATTGATTAGCCTTTTTTTAATTTAAAGCTTAGGCTTTTCTATTCGGCCTCTCTCTCGGTGTAATATTGATAATGTAGTAACTAATAATCAAGATCAGGATCACTCCTGCAAAAATGAGTGTATCTATTGCGGAGTCATGTTCGACAATAATGAGTCGGAGCATTGCCGTTATTCCGATATACATAAAATAACGAAGCGGGAAATGATAATCCTCTTTAAAATACTTCACAATCATCGTGATAAACTCGAAGTACAGGAAGAATACTAAAATTTTTGCCAGAAAGTATTTGTATTCATGCTTTTCCCCGTTAAATATGAACTTTAAAAGCTCAACCATTTCGATGATAAGCATAACACAAAGAGCCAACGCCATTACTGTTAAACCAATATTCAAAATCACTTGCAGCACTTTCGGAATGATTTCTTTATAAGGCTTAGGGTTGGATAAAAACTTCATTTATTCACACCTCCAGACGTTATATTTTCAGATTATTCCATCATTAGAGGTGTGTCAATTTTGTAAGCGATTACTATTTCAAAAAATTTTCCTGCATAGATTTTTATATAATTTAAACTTCTAAATCGCTTAAGTTCGCTTTCAAATATTGAATAAAAGGATGTTCCATCTTATCCACTTTTCTTGTACAACTGAATAGGCTTTGGCTGATTTCCACCTGATCTACAAAAATGCGTGCAATGCTGCCTTGCGATAGCTTTTCTTTTACACTGCAGGCTGGGGCAATAGCCATTCCATACCCCGATTCGACAACTTTAATCGATTCCAGTACACCTTCTATTTGTAAGCCGAACCTCGGTAACGGGCAATTATGTGTATAAAAAATAGCCTCCATCAAGTCCAGTGTTGAACTGCCTCGTTCCCTATATATAAAATCATGTTCACTTAGTTCAAAAATCGATACTACTTTATTTGCCAAAGGATGCGTTGGATGGACAACAAACCAAAACGGGATATCCATTATTTTTTCAAAGTTTATATCTTCATGACCTATATTGCTTTGCACAACGAAACCAAAATCGACTTTATAATCGAGGACAAGACGCTCAACAGATTGAACATTTCCTAATGATACATACATATCAATATTTGGGTTTTCCGATTTATAGCCTGCAATGATTGGCGGTAAAATATAATTCGTCGAAATATAGGACGAAGCAATTTTTATATTCTCTTTCTTTCCCAAAAAGTTTTTAAACTTTTCATCAATCTGTTCTTCCAGATGAAATAACCGTAACCCTTGCTCATAAAGAAATTCGCCTTCATATGTCAGCTGAATCCCTCTACCTTTTCCTTCTATAAGTTTAACACCGATTTCTCTTTCAAGTTTACGTATTTGCACAGTAACAGCAGGCTGACTGATATGTAGGAATTTCGCTGCTTCTGTTATACTGCCCAGCTTAGCAACATTTGTGAAAATTCTTAGCGCATGTAAATTCATTTTCTCACCCACTCATAACTTATATTTATGAATATACAAAATATATATATTTGTTTTATGAGTAGTATAGCAGTATTTTGTGAATAGGAGGGATTTGTATGGAGAACTTATTAATAGAATGGTTATCAGTAGATGGGCTCATCTTATTCGCAATCGGCATACTTGCTTCCATTGTAGGGGTCATGTTTGGAGCTGCAGGATTCGTATTGCTTCCTTCCTTATTGTTAGTTGGCATACCGATTCATGCGACAGTCGCAATAAATAAATTTGCAACTGGCATATCTTCATTTTCTACTGTCATTGTTTTGACGAAGAAAAAAAGAGTATCATTGAAAAAAATGGTTCCTTTTATGCTCGTTGCTGCAATGGGCGGTATAAGCGGGGCGTTTTTAGCAACAAGATTAGCAGAACATACGATGAATATTGTTGCTTGTACTGTGTTAATCGTGATGTTCTTTTTTGTTATAAAAAAGAAGAAGAAGGAAGTTGGAGACGAACAGCCGGACATCGAAAAGAAAACTAATTTAATCGTGCCGTTTTTTATTAGTATTTATGATGGCGGGCTAGGAACAGGATCTGCACTGCTGAACATTACATATTTTCTGAAGAAACACGTCGGCTATGTAATGGCGGCAGAAATGACCCGTTTTTTAATGTTTGCAAGCTGTACAACTGCTTTTCTATTTTACTTATTTTATGGCATTGTTAATTGGGGAGTCGCCGTTCCAGTAGCTGTCGGATCGATTGTCGGCTCACATATTGGTCTGAAAATTATTCCTTATTTAAAAGGAAAATGGGTAGAGATTCTGCTGCCAATTATATTTTTCCTTTTAATTGTCCAAGTTATATCGGATTTACTATTTTAATATTGAGGTTGGGACAAGCTTTTGTTAAATCTGTCCCAGCCATATTTATTTACTGGCCTTTTTCTTATGTACTATGCCATTGATAAATAACATAACCAATAAAAGTAAAGACAGTTTGAATGTCATTTTGGAAATTTCCGTATGTAGTACAAGTACTGATAAATTATTTAATAAAATAACCGCACATAATATAAACGATAAATTAGCAATAGATCGATTGCTCAAGTTTTATGACACCTCTACTCTCTATTCAATCCGATCGGCAAATAATGCGATAAATTATTTGTAATCATCCCGCCAACACGCAACCCTATTGCGGCTGGATTTCCGCTTATTAAAAAACTGCCAACCAATAATTCTCCTGTTTGTACTCCCTTTTCGCTTCGGAATATTGTTTTCGGCTGCTCGATAAATTGCTGGTACACTTTTGTATAGTGATTATACGTTTTTTGGACATCTTCTTTTATAAGCTTTCCGTCTTCAGCATAAATTTCCACCGTATCCCCTTCGCGTCCATATACCGGTTTCTTTACATAGCGTAGACCTTTTTCGATGAATGGGGTGTCTTCCAAATACGTCGGCAAAAAGTATTCAGCAATCCATTCATGCTCTTCGGATGTGAAAAATACATTTCGTTCTTCATGCAATCCCCAGATAATGGCCTGTACTGCTTTGTTTTGCAGTAAAAATGCAGAAGGTGGGTTTAGGATCGTCAGCAAATTCAGCTCTATCAGTTCTATTAACCACAATCCTATTCTATTCTGCGCTTCATCTTCGTCCTGAATCAAATTTTCAATCGGAAATGTCGGACGGTACAGTAAGTCGATCCGCTTTCCGTGTTCATCAAACAATCCCACACCTTTTTGTATTCGCAACTGATGTAAAGGCGTAAATTTTGCTCCGGGCACAAATTGCATTATGTAAAGCGTAGTAAGATAATCCTCTATATTGTCATCATGTGCGGTAAATACAATATGTGCATCAGGGGAAAATATACTTTGGGCAACACTTTTTCGCACATTGCTTTTTAACAGCCATTCCATTTCGGTATTCGGATTTTCTCTACCGAATTCTTTGCAAATTTGTTCATTTACAACAAATAATTCCTTAATAAAGGTAGGTGTATCAGCATTCATTTCAATACATTTATAGCCGCCGTTATGTGCAATAAAATCAAAACGGGCAATTACACTTTCTGCTTCCAGTGTTTTCATGCGTAGAAAAGAAAGCGTTTCTTCCGGATACCCCATTTCAAGAAGTGCTTCATCCGGAATATTACGTAATAAATGGGCTGTCTTAAAATAGATTTTCCCGGCACATTCTGTAGCTATACGGATCTTTTCGACCTCTTCATCTGTTATTTCATAAAGATCATAGAGGGCGTACTCCTCGTCATATAAATCTGCCCAAAATTGGTCAATCTTCGCATAAAACTGGCTGCGCTCGCTGTTCGTCATGAATTGCTCAGCTCACTTTCATCTCTGTTACGTAAATTACATAAACACCACGATCTTCATCAATCTCTGTAGATGTAACGAGCATTTGCCCAATGGACGGTATATCCACTACATCTTTCAATAAGTAGCGGATCACTTCAAAATGAGTATCACAAGGAATACGCGACAACAGATGATAATTTTCACGTTCATTCGGTTTTCTAAATTCTATATGTATGCCCCGTTCACGAAAGCTTTTCTCATCCTCGCCGGATAAATTGCGGCCCATCTCCTTTAAAACCAGGACTTCCATATCTTCTTCCATTTCATTCGATACGAGCTCATACTGTGTCCCGCGCATAATAAAATAGGTGCACAGCTGTCTTGCATAAAACTCATCGAGTCCTACATTTTTTTCCGTATATTCATAAAACGGCTCATAATGGCCATTTCCCTTATCTACATAGTAAATTAAACGCTTCACTGTTTCCGCTCCTTAAATTAATAAGATATGCATTTCGCTACAATCCACCCAACCGCAATTGATAACGACAATAACATTGTTCCGACTGCACGATTATCTTCTTCGATCGCCTTTTGAATACTGAATCGGATTGTCATAACTTCAGCAAGGAAAAATACAATTACTTGTGCTACAATTCCAATCGCTCCCCATATCGCCATATCCATTAAAGAAATCGAGTACTCGGCAGCTGCACCTAATACAATTGACAGTCCGACTACTTTACCACCTAGTAGCATTGCGGCCGATACATTCCTTTGTGCAATTAACTGAAATTCTTTAATCTTGGGTGTGCTGAGCGCAAACAGCACCATTCCGATTATTAACAAACCTAAAGACACACCAAGATATGATAAAAAGTTTAAATACCCGTTCATGTTATTTTGTCTCCCCTATCCTCCGAAACTTTTTGTGCCACTGCCAAAACCCGAACTTGTTTTTGCGGCTTTAAAGCTATCGCTGTTTTTATAATTTATGTAGCTACTGTTACTGTTTAGTGCAGATCTATTATTGAAATATCTACCCCCATAATAGTAGGCGCCGTAATATCCTGAACGGCTCTCGTCACATCGCCATACGCCTTCTTCTTCCGACCAGTCCCAATCCCTGCAGCTTTGGTCAGTAGGCTTTGGCGGTAAACTGCTATTTGAAGTACCGCAGCCTGCCAAGCTTAAAGTAAGTGCAGTTGCTGAAACGCCGGCCATCAATTTCTTCGTCTTCTCCATCTGTCTTAGCCTCCATTCCCTTTCCTATTTATTCGTACGTAACAGCAGTAAAAAAAGATTCTATAAATTTATTTTGGTACTTTTGTAGAATAAAAAAATCCTGTACAAGAAAACAGGATTTATAATATATGTTAATTATTTAGAAACAGAAGAACATAGCTCCCTGCACAAACAAACATCGCGATTCGTGTAATTATATAGGCCACGCGTTCAGATGTTGTTAGCTTTTTTTCCTTCTTCATTTTTTTAAAATGCCAATAAAAATATATACCACATATAAGGAGGATCGCTCCTGAAATTTGAAAGGCATTTTCCAATAAGTTGACCAAAAAACCCCCTCCTAATCCAGTATCAACTTTTGTATTCAACTCATTTCACACAATGAAATATAAACGACTTTGCCTGATTAGTAGCCGGCTGTAATTTGAAATCTTCATAAGCTTTCACTGTAGAAAAGCCTGCTCTTTTAAGTGAGGCTGAAATTTCTTCAAAGCTACGGAATATTAGCTGAACCTTTGCTTCGTGTGTAATATCCGTATTAACATTTTTAATTTTTTCATAAAAGGTAAAAACATTCCGATCTAACCCTTCATATTCATCCCAATACAGCAAAGGGTCCCCTGTATGAACATCTAGAAGTTCGTCTACCGTCTCATCTTTTTGCCATTCTTCCCATGCTTTTGCTTGAGGGTTCCGTGCATCAAATATAAAGTGCCCGCCAGTCTTCAAAGCTGTGAATACATCTTGTAGTACACTATTCCAGCTCTCTTCCGAAATAAAGACCTGCGCAACATTCGCTGTCATGATTACGGCATCATATGCGTTAGTTGTTAAGTCCTGACTATCGCCGATCATCCATGAAACCGATTGTGTATTATCTTTGCCTTGAGCTCGAAGAATGGCTTCTTCATTTGGATCGATTCCAGTTACCTCATAACCGGCCTTTGCCAATTCCATCGTTAACCGTCCCGTACCACAGCCCAGGTCGGCAATCTTTTTAGCTTTTGTTACCTGTAGAAGCTCCATGAAAAAATTGTCTTCTTTCCCCCATGTATGAAGCTGATCGTAGTAATAAGCAATCATTCAAATTCTCCTGCTTTCCTTTTAATCATCCGTTCAGTTATTATTCCTACTGCTGCCCCAACAAATATTGGAAGTAACGCAATTTCAGTATGTGAGAGTGAAATTTTAAATATAAGAAAATTTAAGTCAGCTAAATAACCGATAAAATATAATACGGCCATTGTTGTAAACGAGGCAACTAACGGAATCCAAAATACTTTTCCCATTATTTCATCTCCGTTCTATTTTATTTATTGTCCACTAGCTTTTAATCAACCCAAATTTAATTCTCCTTTATACCAAGTCGGTACAGGATCGTTCATACCGTCAAACCATTCCAAAACGTTTTTTGCCTGATTTTTCATTATGTTTAAATCATGATCACTGTAATTTGCAGCCCAAGGAATAGATGACAGCATATTACTGCTAATATAAAAAGCAAGTAGAGAGAAAAATTCCATCGGTGGTGTTCCGTTAAAATATCCGTTAAGCTGCCCTGTAGCAAAGTACGGGCTGCTATCCGCACTCCACACTATCCGGTTAAACTCTTCCCACGGGTCTCCATAGTCACTGCGGTTAAAGTCAATTACATACAGCTCTTTCTGAGGGGATATAATCATATTTCCGACATGGAAATCACCGTGATGAAAACATTGCTCCCTTCCTTCCAGGAGGTGTCTGTTATCTTCAATATACCGAATAACTTTATCGTCACCAGCTATTTTTATATTACAGTCCTGGTACATTTTAATTTTACTGTCCGCTTTACGGTTAAATCGTGTTCCCCAATTTTCCTGCTCTGCTGGTGCAGGAATGCTGTGAATTTCCTTCAGTATCTGCCCTGATTTTACTCCTATTGAATACTGTTCGGCTTCTGTCAGGTTAGGCAGTATCTGCTCCGCGTCTTCACCGTCACACCATACGAAAATCGTGTAGACACTTTTGCCTTTGTCACAAACTCCAAAATCGACAGGCCGTGAAACAGGCAAGCCCTTTTCAGCTAAACTACTTATAATTTCATATTCACTTTTCTTTTTTTCATACTCTGCGATATCGCATATGCGAAGCAACAGTCTCTCATTTGTAACTGTTTCAATATAGTACTTTTTATCGTCCGACCATCCTTTATGGATCGTTTCAATTTTCTTGAATGTATCGTAGTTTTTTATATCGACCATAGATTTCCTCCATTTGTTAGTAATTGCTTTTAGTAGTTTAACATATATATGTACATAATTTTCCAAATTAGTTAAAATCGATGTTCTAAAATTTAAAGGAAATGCAGATAATATCCTATTACTCCAAACCCAATAAATATGCCGCATAAAATTTTGAATGCTGAAGATTTATGAAGTGCCGGATATAAGATTTCTGAGACAGTAACTATAAAAATCATCCCCATAGCAAAACTCATGAAGATAGTATTAAGTAAAGGATGAACAAGAAAGCTACCGATATAAACCCCCATAGCTACTGGAATTGATACGATAAGTGAAATTATTAAAACAGTAAATATGTTGAATCCAGCCAAAATTAAAGGGATAAACAAAATTATTCCCTCGGGAATACTATGAAACAAAAGTGTTTGCAGTAATGCCTTAGTAAGCTCGGGTTGTTCATTGGCCCCTAATGTTATTCCAATCGGTAAATTGTGAATTGCAAAACTAAGCATTAACAATATGCCAGTTCGAATATATAGTTTCTTTTTAGCGTGACTTTCTTTGTCTTGTTTAAAGTGCAATCTACTATGTAGCACTTTGAATAGCATCATCCCCAGAACAAATCCAATCATTGTACTTAACCAGCCGCCTGATTCCACAGCTTCCGGGAGTATTTCAAAACTGATCAAACCTAGAATTACCCCTGTACAAAGCGCATAAATAATATGTGCCTTTTGGTTAATTCCTTTAAAAAGCCAAGCGACCATGCCACCAATGAATATGCCTGCAGAAGTCCATAAAAAACCTAGTAGCCACATCGTTATCACCTTTCACTGAGTATAGTTAGTCGTATGGCTAATGCAGATAATTTATGAAAATAAAAAAACCGTATTTAAAGTATGAGTTTACTTTAAATACGGTTAAATATAATTTGATTATCCTTCCAGAGTTAACAGTCCATCTTCCATACGATACACTTTATCGCAAAACTCCAGCATACGTTCGTCATGAGTTACCATGACAGCAGCTTTGTTGCGTTCTTTAACTTCTTTTCGGATTTGCTTTACGACTTCAAATGCACGCTTGGAATCTAAGCTTGCCGTTGGTTCATCTGCTAATATGATGTTTGAATTATTCACAAACGCACGGGCAATCGCAACACGCTGACGCTCCCCACCAGATAGCTCATTCGGGAATTTATTGAACTTATCGCCCAACCCTAACTCCGTTAATAACGTTTTCGCAAATTTTGTATCTTCTGCTTTTACTTTGCCTTTCATTTTACGCACTAGCAGCAACTGATCTAACACCGTTAAATACGGAATTAAGTTTGATGTTTGTAAAATGAACCCGACATCTGTTAAACGAAAAGCCGATAAATCTTTTTCTTTCATCTTGCCGATATCTGTACCGTTAACAAGTACTTCGCCTGTCGATGGCTGAAGTAATGCCCCCGCAATCGATAAAAGTGTACTTTTCCCTGAACCTGATGGACCGATAATAGCGATGAACTCACCCGGGTTTACTGTAAGGGATACATTTTTAAGTGCATCCACTGTAGAGTCCCCTTCTTTGAATGATTTCGTTACGTTTTTTAGTACTAAACCTGTCATTTATTCCACTCTCCCAATCGCTGTTAAAGGATCAATTTTTGTCACTTGGCGAGCTGAAATAACAGAACCTAAAACAGATACAATTAATAACACAATCGCATATAAAATAACCATTTTAAAGTCTAAGTTAAACGGCATTCCCTCTGGAAAAACAAGAGCTGTTAAGTACGTTAATACAATGCCTGCAATAATGCTGATTAGTGATAACACAAATACTTGTGAAATAATTGATTTTTTAATAAAGCTGTTTGAGGCGCCAATTGCTTTCATGACACCAAACTGCTGTGTTTTTTGTAAAATGAATACATAGAAGAATACCGCAATAATAACGGCTGAAATGATGAATAAGAAGGCAAGCATCATATAGATTGTACCGCTTTCTTCTTTATAACCCGGCATTCCCATTACAGCTTCTGATTTTGTAAATGTTTCAATTTCATCAAAGTTGTTTTCGATCTTTTCAGCGTCAATGTCTGCACCTTGTAACGCAATCATTGCTACTGGACTCTCTAGACCATTATCTGATCCTGGTGCTGCAAATGCATAGCTTTGCCAAACGTCTAAGTTTACAAATACACTTGGTAAATGGTTAAACGTTTCCCCTTTTGTAATGCCGACTACAGTTAATTCAATGCTTGAGCTTGTTACTTCAATTGTATCGCCAATCTCGTAGCCTTTTTCTTGTAATGACTCGTCAATGATTACACCCATTTTGTCATCAGCAGTCATTTGTTTACCTGCTACGACTTTTGGCTCGATAAATTTACCTGGTTCGATTCCAAGGAATGCTACGTCTACTTTTTCTTTCGCATCAGGTGATTTCACGATAACAGTTGATTGTCCAAACTTCGCTGCCTCTTTGACACCATACTGTCCTTCAACGTCATCGGCAATTGTACCTGCTACCTTCGTTTTCATCATAGTTGCTTCAGAGCCTTCTTCATAAATAAAAAGATCTCCGTCAATATTTTTCATCGTTGCTGCAGCTAATGACGATAAACCATTACCTAATCCCGATAAAATAAAAACAAGCCATGCGATGAGCATAATAATTGCGCCAATCATCATGAAACGTTTTTTTGCGTGTTTCATTTCTTTAATTGCTAAAAACATTCTAAATCCTCCTTAGTAATATATATCAACCGATCTTTTCAACTCTTCTAATTACTAGAAAATTGATCACCTCTAAATAAATTATCTTCCTTTTAAAAACTATAATCCGATAGTAAATTATAGTTATTAAAAATTGGATAAATATAATTTTCTTCCATTTCATTTTTTAGTATAGTCCTCAAATGTAAACTTTATATAAACTATTTAATTTTTTTATATAGAAATTTCGCTGAAGGTAATTAGCTATATTAATATACAAAAAAACCGTTCACTTAATAGATAAGCGAACGGTTTTTTATATTCTATCCTATTCAACCGTAACTGATTTTGCCAGGTTACGAGGTTTATCAACGTCACAACGACGGTGAAGGGCAGCATAGTAGCTGATTAATTGTAATGGTACAACAGATACAAGTGGTGTTAATAATTCATGTACTGAAGGAATGACTAAACGGTCGCCCTCTTCTTCCATGCCTTCCATTGCAATAATACATGCGTTGGCACCGCGCGCCACTACTTCTTTCACGTTACCGCGAATGTTAAGCGCCACACCTTTTTGTGTTGCTAAAGCGAAGACTGGTGTACCTTCTTCGATTAATGCAATTGTACCGTGTTTTAACTCACCACCTGCAAAACCTTCTGCCTGAATGTATGAGATTTCTTTAAGTTTTAATGCACCTTCCAATGATACACAGAAATCCATATTACGACCGATGAAGAATGCATTGCGCGCGATTTTTAAATAATCTTCGGCAATCTGCTCCATTTCATCTTTAGAATCGATAATAGTCTGGATGCCGTTTGCAACGATCGCCAGCTCCTGTTTTAAGTCAAAGTCCAGTTCCATTCCTAATTCTTTTGCAACTGCATAGGCAGCTACTGCTAAAACAGCTACTTGCGCAACATACGCTTTTGTAGATGCTACAGCAATTTCCGGTCCGGCATGTAATAGTAATGTATAATCCGCTTCACGTGAAAGTGTTGATCCTTGCACGTTTGTTACAGTTAACGCTTTGTAGCCAAGCTCTTTGATTTTTACTAATACTTGACGGCTATCCGCAGTTTCACCTGATTGTGAAATGAAGATAAATAATGGTTTTTTCGATAGTAACGGCATATTATAGCCAAACTCGCTTGAGATGTGTACTTCTACTGGAATACCAGCAATTTTCTCGAAATACTGTTTCCCGATTAAGCCTGCATGGTAACTAGTACCTGCCGCAATAATATAAAGACGGTCAGCTTCCGCAATTGCTTTTAGAATCTCTGCATCAACCGTAACATCTTCACCCTGTTCATATGCTTGAATAATTTTGCGGATAACAGTTGGCTGTTCATCCATTTCTTTTAACATATAGTGAGGGTATGTTCCCTTTTCGATATCAGAAGCATCTAATTGTGCTGTATATGGTGCACGCTCAATAATGCGTCCATTTAATGTTGTAATTTCAACTTTATCTTTACGAACGATTACAACTTCTTTATCATGTAATTCGATAAACTGGTCAGTTACTTGCAGCATCGCCATTGCGTCTGAAGCAATAACGTTGAAGTCTTCACCCACACCTACTAATAACGGTGATTTGTTTTTCGCAACGTAAATCGTTTCCACATCTTCATTATCTAAAAGCGCTAATGCATAAGATCCGTGCACTAACGATAATGTTTTACGGAATGCTTCTAATGTAGATAAGCCCTCTTTCGCAAATAAATCGATTAACTGTACGATAACTTCTGTATCAGTATCCGAGTTCATTTGAATTCCTTTAAGATAAGCTTTTTGTAATAAGTGATAGTTTTCGATAACCCCGTTGTGTACAAGCGTATAACGGCCTGAAGCACTTGTATGAGGGTGGGCATTTAAGCGGTTTGGTACACCGTGAGTTGCCCAACGTGTATGACCAATTCCTACAGCTGCTTCCACATCGCCATCAACTGCTTTACGTAAATCTGCAATACGTCCTTTTTCTTTGAATACTGTTACGCCTTCTTCATTGTGTACAGCAATCCCTGCAGAATCATAGCCACGGTACTCTAGTTTCTCTAAACCTTTTAATAAAATCTCTTTAGCGTCCAATACGCCGTTATATCCTACAATTCCACACATAATCCGTTTCCTCCAATGTAATTGCTACATCAAAGTACATTTTGGCAACACAAAAGTAGACTACGAAATCTACCTTTTTTCTCCTAGTGCACTTTATGGGAAGTTAATCTGAAGGTGATGTTTGCTCTCGTTTAGCAAAGCTAGCACGCATCGGTAACATTCCTGCTCTTTTTTTAAAAAGGTGATGTAGCTAAATATTATTTTAAATTGTATGCCGTTTCGCTTTTCTGTCCAGAAAATCACTTCTCTGTTTTAAAACGAAATTTACAACCGGGCATGTGCGATCGGGAGGCATCCGCCGAAATTTCGATAAACCTCCACCTCGTCAACTAAGGATTATGTCCGCTCGATTTCCTTAGTTCTGGCGCTATAATTGTTTTCCGATTTTGTATGCGCGATTTTCTCTCCTTTTGCGCAGCTCAACGATTTCCATTTGCTGAGCATTTACATCATACACATAAACAATTTCACCGTCAATCCTACGCTATCATTGTAAGCGCTTCACAGAAAAAAAATTTTCTTAAAAATAGTGCGGCTGTTGCCTTACATATGTGAATTTCTCCCCATAAGAAAAACATCCCGTTTTGATTTGGGAAATGAAGTTTGTAACAGCAGTAACGTTGTCATTCCCACTGATTACAAGACTCATTCCACATGACATCAAAACGGGATATGCACTATTTTCTATCGTATGCAAAGAGCTCGATTAAAGCCCCTTCTCTTCCAATAAATTTACAATTTCTCGGTTAAATGCAGGTAAATCATCCGGTGTACGGCTTGTTACAAGCTGTTTTTGACAAACAAATACTTCTTCATCATGGAATTTTACCCCTGCATATTCCATATCGACTTTAATCGATTTATAACCTGTCGCATCTCGTCCCTCTAATGACTTCGCTGTAATTAGCAGCTGTGGTCCATGGCAAATTGCAAAGACTGGTTTCTTTTCATCCATAAAATACTTTGCAAATGCTACAACGCGTTCATCATCACGCAGTAAATCCGGTGAAAAACCACCTGGAATAAATAACGCATCAAAGTCCTGCGGGTTTGCTTCTGCTACCCCTTTATCAATCTGAACTGTTGCTTCGCCATTTTTACCTGTAACCGATTTATTACCTTCTTTATCGATTGTTACAATTGTATGCCCTGCAGCCTCTAGTGCCTGTTTCGGACTTGTGAACTCCACATCTTCAAACTTGTCAGTAATTAATGTTGCAATTTTAGCCAATGTAAAACACTCCTTCGTCTTATTAGGATACTTTATTTTGTTTCCCCGAATTCTTGAAAATGAAACATATTTACATGAGTTATGTTCTTTTATTAGAACAAATGTAAGTAGTTTTAGATCGGTTTCCGCAAATAGTAGAACAGGTTCAGTATTCATTAGAATGGTAAAATTTATAACTGGGTTTAAGCGGTAAAAAGGTTGTTTTGTCGTTTTGAGCTAATCTAATGCTTCTTTTATTAGAACAATAGGTGATATTAGAAGAATTGCATTCGATATTCGAAAGTTTCATATGGATATTTAAATACTTGGATAACATTTGGAACATTGGGTAGTTTTATTAGAAGAACGCCTTTTTATTAGAACTTTCTAAGCCCGATATTAGAAAAACCATCACAAAAAAACACCGATAGCAATGTCTCCATCACTACCGGTGCTGTTTATTTGATTTATTCAGCTAAACCCATTTCTGTACGTACTACATCTGCAATGCGTGCTACATAGTTTTCGCAAGCCTCTTCAGAAGCTGCTTCTACCATAACGCGCACTAAAGGCTCTGTACCTGAAGGGCGTACTAATACACGACCATTGCCTGCCATTTCCGCTTCTACTTCAGCGATGACAGCGGCAACCTTTTCATTTTGTGTTACAGCATGTTTATCTGTTACACGCACGTTCACTAACTTTTGCGGGTAAATCGTCATTTCGCCTGCAAGTTCAGAAAGTTTTTTGCCTGTTGCTTTCATAATATTCACTAACTGAATACCTGTTAGCAAACCGTCGCCTGTTGTATTGTAATCTAAAAATACGATGTGACCTGATTGTTCGCCACCTAAGTTATAATCATTTGCACGCATTTCTTCCACAACATAGCGGTCTCCAACTGCTGTTTGAACACTTGTCATTTCGTTGTCTTCAAGCGCTTTGTAGAAGCCCATGTTACTCATAACTGTAGAAACAATCGTACCTTTATTTAAGCGGCCTTTTCCGTGTAAATATTTTCCGATGATGAACATAATCTGGTCACCGTCAACAATCGTACCGTTCTCATCTACAGCGATTAAACGATCTCCATCTCCATCAAATGCTAAACCAACATCTGCGCCGCGCTCCTCGACAAATGCAGCTAATTTTTCAGGATGTGTTGAACCGACACCTTCATTGATGTTCAGTCCATCCGGTGAAGCACCCATTGTTGAAATATCTGCCTCTAAATCTGCGAATAAATGTGTTGCTAAAGAAGAAGTCGCACCATGCGCACAATCTAATGCCACATGTAATCCTTCAAAATCTTCTTCAACTGTTTGTTTTAAGTATGAAATATATTTTTGTCCACCTTCAAAGTAGTCTGTTACTGAACCAACAGCAGCACCTACTGGGCGTGGTAATGTATCTTCTTCTGCATCAAGAATACGTTCAATCTCTTCTTCTTGTGCATCCGTTAATTTAAAGCCGTCTGGACCGAAAAATTTAATGCCGTTATCTGCAACAGGATTATGAGATGCTGAAATCATAACACCTGCTTCAGCATTCATAACACGTGTAAGATACGCAACACCTGGTGTACTAATTACACCTAAACGCATAACTTCTGCCCCAATTGAAAGAAGACCTGCAACAAGTGCACCTTCCAACATTTCCCCAGAAATACGTGTATCACGTCCAATTAATACTTTCGGGCGATCTTTAGCATCCTTCGTCAGCACATAGCCGCCAATACGGCCTAGTTTAAATGCCAACTCTGGTGTTAGTTCACTATTTGCGACACCGCGAACGCCATCTGTTCCGAAATATTTACCCATTTACTTTTTCTCTCCTTCAACGCTTGAAATACCATACGTTTTTAAATTTACCACCTAAAGTGGATTGCTTGTTTTATTGATAGTTAGTTTCCATCTGTATCTTCACCATTAGAATCTGCATCTGTTTTTGTTTCACTATCTTTTTCCTTTTCACGAACCGGCTCTCCACTCACATTTGCGCGTACCGTTAGTTTTTCTTGAGATAACTTGGTAGCCCCTGTTGGAAGCTCAACTTTAAATTCGTATGGACCGGATTTTTTTATTTTTGAAACATCCACGTCTACGACAACTTCTTTTAATGAATCCACTACAGATTTCGAACCATATACCGTTATGTTAGATTTTTCCGGGGATAAACTGTCAATTGTAAGCCCCTCTACTGGTTCCCCAATTTCGTTTATCTTAATCGGGACTTCTTTACTATATTCATTAATTTCTACTTTTACATTGACCTTATCCGGATTAATGCTGACATCGAGCTTATTCAGATCACGGTCGAGTACCTTTACAGCCGCTTCCTGCTCAAATGATTTATTCACATCTTTCTCGCCTGAAACCGTCGCCTTTACATAACTTATGTTATCAATGACGCTTTTCGCTCCTGTTACCGCTACTTTTGACGGTTCTGCCGTCATCTCGTTCAGTACGAAGTTCTCAGCTAAAAGACGGTTATTCATTTCCGGCTCTACGCGAAACTGTTCAGTAACCTTTTCCTCAATTGTTATATTAATTATTCTTGGTTCAATTGATACATCCAGTTTTTCCGAAAAGTTTTCTTGATGTATTGTAACGCTATGTTCACCAATTAACAATGAGTTTAAATCGACAAAAAGTTTGAAATCCTTTTCAAGCTTTGTTTTCATTACAATTTGTTTCGGTCCTGAAATTTTCACATCGACCGTTTCAGGGAGCCCTGTCACAAATAAGTTATCAGAATCATAATACACTTCCAATGGCACATTTGTGATGACATCTGTTTCATTGGATGTGCTCGAGTCCGTTTCACGTTTTTCTTCTGTTTGAATATACAAGAATAGTGCCACTGCTAAAAACAAAGCGGTTAAACGGAGCATCCATGAGCTATCAAATATTTTATCCATTCTTTTTCCCTCCCCAAGTCCACTTAGATGCTAAGTTAGAATCTTGTTCAGGACCAAACCACAGTTTACGCAGTAATTCTTCAAATTCTGCAATAGTGAGATTACGGTGTAAATTACCATTAGCTGTTATACTAATCGCACCTGTTTCTTCGGATACAACAATTGTAATTGCATCTGTTACTTCACTTAACCCAAGTGCTGCCCGGTGACGAGTACCTAGTTCTTTGGAAATAAATGCACTTTCTGATAATGGCAAGTAACATGCCGAAGCGGCTATTTGGTTTTTCTGTATAATTACGGCCCCGTCATGTAACGGTGTATTTGGGATGAAAATATTAATCATTAATTCAGAAGAAATTGCGGCATCCATCTTGATGCCCGTTTCTACATATTCATTTAATCCTGTATCTTTTTCAATTGAAATAAGTGCTCCAATTCGACGTTTCGCCATATAACTTACAGATTTTTTCATCGCCTCGACTAAGCGTGTCTGCTCATCTTCCTGCTGGTTATTCGTTCGTTGGAAAATCTTACCCCGTCCTATCTGCTCAAGGGCTCGGCGGATTTCCGGCTGGAATATTATAATAATGGCTAAGAAACCCCAATCAATTACTTCTTGTAGTAACCAATCAAGGGTGTCTAAACCGAAAACGTAGGTAGCAAATTTCGCTAACACCACAATTAATAACCCTTTCAATAATTGAACGGCTTTCGTTCCTTTAATGAGGGTCAATGCTTTATAAACTACGTACCATACGAGCAGTACGTCCAGTACTTTAAAAATCATATCTACAGCAGCAATGTCTGTAAATTGCTCAATTATTTGCATGTGGCATCCCCCACCTTTACTTGCTATTCCATCTTGATTTTAGTATAGCACAATTCTGTCAGTGATTAACTTTCCTAACAGAAAAAAGTCTACCCGAACGAGTAGACTTTTCTTTCTATACTAGAACGGATTTTTTTGGGAAAAGTTCCGATTTATTAAGAAAATATTATTTCTTATTGTAATTACCGTGATGATAGTTCTAAGTTATTATTCATTAAGAACAGCAATCGCTTTATTGAAGCCAACTTTAATTTTGTACCAAAGCCATTCGAACATTTCATCAATTTCCTCTACTTGCCCTGTAACAACTGCCGTAGATGCCATGTAGTTGCCATTGATAACTGTAATATTGCCGTCCACTTCCCCTTCGACAATAATATCTCCATTCTTCACAACGATGTCACCTTTAACAACTTCACCGACCGGCACTGTCACCGTTTGCCCTTCAACGACTAAATTAGGCTGTTTCGTCACAGAGAATTGATTATCATTCGGAAAACTGCCTAACAATGTGGCACTCATACATAATAAGAATACTGCTGCAGCTACAAGTACAGGATGCTGACGGAACCAACGTTTGATGCCAGCAGAACTTTTGCGTTTCGGTAAACGACTTATCACTAGATCCTCAAAGCGCGGAGGGGCAGTAATATGTGCTGCACTCTTGATAAACGCAACCGTGTCACTTAATTCATGCATATGTTGTTGGCAATCAGGGCATGTTTGTATATGCTGCTTCAATATTTGTTCATGCTCACGACTAATATCACCATCTAAATATTCGTGCATATAATCCACGAATTCTGATGCACACGTTTTCATGCGTATCTTCCTCCTACAAATTGTTTAGCTGCTTTCTTAACGCTTCACGGCCACGGTGAATCCGCGTTTTAACTGTTCCTAAAGGCATATCCAATATTTCACTTATTTCCTGTAGGGACAGTTCTTCAATATATTTTAATACAATAACCGATCGATACTTATCGGGAAGGCGGCTGATTTCATATTGTATTCGGTCCTGAAGCTCCATCTGCTCAACGGCCTCTTCCGGCAACTGCTCCTCTGCGGCAATTTGCGAATACATATCCAGCCCTTCTGTTCCTGCTACCTCCGCATCTAAGTAATAATCGGGCTTCTTTTTACGAATTCGGTCAATGCAAAGATTTGTTCCAATTCGGTAAAGCCATGTTGAAAATTTTCGATTTTGATCATACGAATGTAAATTAATATAGGCACGTATGAATGCCTCCTGTGCAATATCTTCAGCCTCCTGTTTATTTCCAAGCATTCGATAGCACACTTGATACAGCTTGTGCTGGTAGAGGTTAACGATGTCGGCATATGCGTTTTGGTCACCTTTAAGCACTTGCTTTATTCTTTTATTAACTAACGCATCCATTTGTCTTTCCTCTCCACCTTTTCAGCTGTTCTATATATACGGATTGCTTTTTAAAAGGTTTCATTTTCTCTAAAAAATTTTTTCCACCCATAAATATGTGCCTTTATTATAACAAACTTCGTAACGACCAATCGAATTTTTTCGTAATAATCATACTAAAGTTTCGCCAAATAAAGAGCCGATTAAGGCAACCGCTACATCTGCTGTTTTATTTCGTTCATCTAATATAGGATTCACCTCTACAAACTCTGCCGATGTCATTAAGCCGGATTCCTGGATCATTTCCATTGCTAAATGACTTTCCCGATAAGTGATTCCACCTGCTACAGGTGTTCCCACCCCAGGAGTATATAAAGGATCTAATGCGTCCAAATCAAGTGATAAATGAAGACCGTCTATTTGCAATTGTTTAAAATATTTTAGAGTTTCTTCCATTACATATGTCATTCCAAGGCGATCGATTTCATGCATAGTGTAAATTTTAATGCCTCTGGACTTAATTAGCTCCCGTTCGCCTTCATCGATAGAACGTCCGCCAATTATAACAATATTTTCGGCTTTGATTTTAGGTTCTGCATGTAAAATTGATGTTAGCCTTTCATGTCCTAGCCCAATACTTGTTGCTAAGGGCATCCCATGAATATTTCCGGATGGCGTTGTTTCCGGTGTATTTAAATCTGCATGGGCATCAAACCAGATAATGCCCTGATTTTTATATTTCATCGAGAGACCTGCCAATGTGCCAATTGCAATACTATGGTCGCCTCCTAATACAAGCGGTATGTAATCCTTTTTTACAACACTCAATACTTTTTCGGCAAGTGCTGTATTGACCTTAATAACTTCTTCCAGATTAAGCAGCTTTTCATCTTTATGTACAGCTGCATCCCCCTCAATAACTTGTATATTCCCTTCATCTTCGACTTCATATCCAAGATCAGCCAAACGCTGCTGCAGCCCTGCATATCTAATGGCACTTGGCCCCATATCTACCCCACGGCGCTGTTGTCCATAATCACATGGTACCCCTACAATTGAAATTTTCTTATTCATCATTTCTGCATCCCCTAACATGTCATATAATTTTTCCTATTCTATTCTTTTCTCTTCTCCGCTCACCCTCCTATAGAAATTTCGAGCAACTAAACGATTTTCCCTTTTTATACGCAAAAAATCCTTTACTTATGAATAAGTAAAGGATTGTTATTTGATATTTAAGTACACTTCTAAGTTTATAAAATAAAAGTGAGCCATGAAGGACTCGAACCTTCGACCCTCTGATTAAAAGTCAGATGCTCTACCAACTGAGCTAATGGCTCATAAAAAATAAAAAAATGGCTGGGGTACCTGGATTCGAACCAGGGCATGACGGAATCAAAATCCGTTGCCTTACCGCTTGGCTATACCCCAAACATTTTATAGATGGTGGAGGGGGACGGATTCGAACCGCCGAACCCTAAGGAGCGGATTTACAGTCCGCCGCGTTTAGCCACTTCGCTACCCCTCCGACAAATGATGCAACACTGTTAAAGTTGAATGGTGGAGGATGACGGGCTCGAACCGCCGACCCCCTGCTTGTAAGGCAGGTGCTCTCCCAGCTGAGCTAATCCTCCATACATAACAAGTGTTACTGCTTTATTTTTTTATGAAGCCTTAAATGGTGACCCGTACGGGATTCGAACCCGTGTTACCGCCGTGAAAGGGCGGTGTCTTAACCACTTGACCAACGGGCCGTTATATAAGAAGTTCTCTTTAAGACAAGATTTATAATATCATCATTTTTTATATAGTGCAAGCCTTTTTCGAAAACTTTTTTAAAAAAGTTTTATTGTTTATTAAGTAATAGTAAAAAGGCAAAAAAATGGCTCCGAAGGCAGGACTCGAACCTGCGACCTGCCGGTTAACAGCCGGATGCTCTACCAACTGAGCTACTTCGGAACGCTACTATTATACAGTGATGTACAAGGCATCTTTCGTACATTTATTATTATAGCAACGTTTTAAATTTATACAAGTAGTTTTTTGAAATAATTTGAACATTTTATTTATTATGTTTCTCTTCCATTGAAAAAACCTCATATTAATGAATATTTGTCGTCCATTACTGCTTTATAAACTTAGTAATTTCCTCGATCAGACCATTTGTTAGCGGTAAATCAGGGTTGTAGTAGCTCGCAAGATTTTGGTCTCGATCGCCTTCTACATCTTTTAACACATGATTCATCTTATCAAAATAATGGACTGTGGCATGATTATTTGCTGCATATAAGTTTTCTGCATCTTTTTCTGTTACTTGAATATCTTTTTTTCCTTGAAGGATGATAATTGGAACGTTAACATTGCTTATTTCATGCTGGGGATCGTATTTAAGCCATGAAATCATATATGGTTGAACAGACGGTCTAAATAATGATTGGAGCTGTCCAGATACTGTCTCTACTTTTTTGCCTGCTTTTAATTGCTGCAATGCTTTTTCCGATTCCACTAATAAATTCGGAGGTAAGCTTGCTGACAATTGTTCCATTAAAACTTCATCTGCCGGTCTGCCAATACCTGCAATCGAAATAAGAGATGCCACGTCATTTTGCTGTGAAGCAACTGTCATTATCAAAGCACCTTCACTATGACCTAGTAGATGAATTTCATTAAAGCGGTCATCCTTTTTAGCATAATCAATAATTGCTTTAACATCTTCTACATACAGATCAAATGTTAATTCCTCTTCTTTTTTAATTAATGCCGTATTATCACCGATTCCACGCTTATCGAAACGAATAGAAGCAATCCCTTTCTCCGCTAAGCTCTCTGCAATCATCTTTAAACTATTATTCGAACCAGCTCCTATTGTATTGCCGTCTTTATTTGTAGGGCCTGACCCTGCATGTATTATAACAAGTTCTCCCGTTCCTTTATCCGGCATTTGCAATGCTGCTTTAAGCTCTCCGCCTGCAACAGGAATCAATAGCTTCTCATACGTAACAGGTGTCTCTGTATAAGCCTTCAACGTAATAGGATAGGATTGTCCATTTTGCGTAAACGTTCCCTCTATCGTTTCATTTTTTAGCTTCCCTGCAATTTTAATTAGAGATCCGCCTAAATTAATGGTGATGGCCACATCCGACTCATTATACTTAATTGATTCAAATGCAAAATCACTGATTCCTTGTGCTGGTACAGAAAGACTTCCACTCGACTCTTTCAAATTTAAAATAATTTCAAGAGGTGACTGCGGAATTTCAATCATCCCCCGCCATTTTCCTAATAATGCTTCCTCCATATGCACAACCTCCTGCTTCGTTTGTTCCTCCGCTGTTGACTTATCTGTACTTTCACTACTACAAGCTGCCAGCAATAACACAATAGCTAAACTATAAGCAATCTTTCGCACGGCTCTATCCTCCCCGATTCGGTTCTTAATTCCCTTTACGGTTAGAACAGGAAAAAGTTTCAAAATAAAAAGCCACCAATAAAGATGACTTTTACTTTCATATTAAATTACGGGCAACAAAATCCTGAAGTTTTTCATAATCACTGACCTTTTGATTACATAGTTGTGAGTCTTCACAAATGTAGTTACTGTAAGATGTATAATTATCACCATTGCCCTTTACTGTAGCTGTAAACAAATGAACAGCACTATGCTGATTACAAATCGCACAGACACCTTTTATAGGGTTATGGGCGTCTACAACCCCACGCAATGCCGTGTATTGACCTTCCTTTTCCAGTACAATGTATTGGCGGTTTGTTCCTTTATCAACCCAGGACAGATAACTGATTGCTTGCCAATCAATCATTTCTAGTTTAGGTAACTTCAACTTTTTATCCTTTTTAAATAGCTTTTGCAAACCTTGCTCGGAAATTGACTTAAACGGAATAGTATACGACTTTATGCTTTGGAAAAATAGTTCTGCACCGATAGTATCCTCAACCGTTTCCACTTCTTTAATAATATCTTCATTTACATGCGTCAGTTTTCCTCTTAGCTCTGTAATTGCCAGTTCCCGTATAGCCGCTACAATTTTCTTGTCATTCGATGTTAGCTTTGCCTTCAGTATCTTATTTACTTGTTGCTCGATTAATCGTAAGTCCACTACTGTTAAAAATGGTGCTGTCATGTTACTTCCTCCAATGTTTCGCCTTGTAAGAACTTTTACATTCATTAATCGTATTTCTTTCAGCTTTAATGGTCAACTACTAAAGCAATTCTCTTATAAGGCATGCAAAATAATTTAATTCAAATAAAAAACCAAAGAAGGCAGTCATTATTTAAGACTCCATCTTTGGTTTATTGTGTTATGAGTTTACTCTTTATATTGTTTATACCATATATATTATCTTCAATAATATAAAAAAGCCACTACTGACTAAATCAGCAGCGACTTTTTGAGCGAAGCGACGTCCTACTCTCACAGGGGGAAGCCCCCAACTACCATCGGCGCTAAAGAGCTTAACTTCCGTGTTCGGTATGGGAACGGGTGTGACCTCTTTGCCATCATCACTTCACTATAGTGGG